>NZ_JAUBTV010000003.1:166727-208004 GCF_036705145.1 Microcoleus sp. B5-D4
TCCTTCTATATCATCAATGCCCTTTTTTTCTATCCCAAACTTCTCCAATCCAATAAAAAACTGCAATCCCGCAAAAACTATATAAAAAATCTTCCATACTAGCAGTACGATTTGGTAAAAGCGCTTGCAGCATTTCTTCTGCAGCAGTGAACATAGTAAAAATTGCGGGCCCGAAAGGAATTGAATAATTCAACAAATTCATATTTTTTTTTCCAGTTGCTCTATGGCACAAAAAAGATGCTATTCCGTACAAAATAAAGTGGCCGAGTTTGTCATAAGGCGGATGAGCTAGAGGAAAGTTGACTAATTTCCCCGTACCTGCTAAAAGCATAATACTGAGAAGAATTAAAACGTACACAAAACAAGCAACTATCCAGAATTTTTTTGATAAGTTCATCTTTTTTTTGCCGATACCGACTGGGAACCAATCAAGTCCGCGCCACGCACAAATAAAAACAAATCTGGTTAATTACGCATTGTATTTCTAGGCGTCTGCCTAGCAGTACCTGCCGCTCAAATTTAATTGGTTTTCACTGTCAAAACTTGCGGCGGCGACGCATCGGGCGGATAAATAAAATCCACTTCTACAAGCCGCTTTTCTCCCGATTTCATCTCTAATTTTACCAAAGGTTCCCCCTGCTGTCCTCGCCGCAGCACTAAATGCACGTAGCGAGTTTGAGGCACTTTATTGTCATCACTATATCGCACTCTGACCGTCCCCCTAAAAAAAGTTTGAGGTGCCGGAGGTTCTAAAAAACTCAGTCCTCCTGAAGTTAATTTATCTGTCTTAATTGGAGTTTGAATCGCGACAGTTACAGTTTGATTGTTGCTGGTAGAATTGTACAGCGGCAAGCTGAGATTGTATTGAATTCCGTAATTGCCGTGGGCGCGGTATGCTGTATCTGGGTAGCGGACTAGCATTCTCGCACTTTGCACTTGATTTGCGCCCAGCATTCCGCGCGGGAGGCTGCTTAATGGGTAGGAAAATGCTGTTCCGGGTTGGGGAATTGCTAGGTTTGATGTGGCGGGGTTGTCGGAGAGAAGTGCTCGCCATTCTGAACCTAATGCTACACCGGCAACTCGGCCGTAAATTATTTGACCTTCGGTGATTTCGGGCGGTGTGGGAGTTCGATCGCGCGGCCCGGCTATATTACCATTGTCTAATAAGTTTTGCCATTCTGCTAAGTTGGGCGATCGCTCGTTTCCCTGTCCGTTTCCCTGTGCGTCTACTCGGGCAAACATCGCCAGACTGGCAACATAGACTATACCATCGCTCCGCAACCGCATCAAGGTCGATCGACCGTTTAGCGGCGGTTTCAATTCTCGCACCGGTATCGGATGATTCATCAACAGTTGGCTTTTTCCCGGTGGAATAATTAACTGCCCAGGAAAATCAGACTGTCTCCTTCCTCTGAGAATATCATTCACAGCGCGACTTCCGGGCCCCGCGTAAATATTACTGTTTGAATTATCGACTTGCGGCGGCAATTCAATAAAAGGTGCATCGGGTTGACTGAGATAACTCGCAGCTTGCAATATATCTAATGTTACAGGTTTATTGCCCGGATTGTAAACAATTACTCCTTGATACAATGTTCGCAAATCTTCCGGGGAAGGTGCGCGGGCTATGTGGTGGGCAAATATGTCGAAACGTCCTTGAAACGGAAAGTTTAAATGTGCTGCCGGAAATCTTTTACCATCCGGGGGAAATGTCGAAAGCAAAATTCCTTCTTGCAGCACTAATTCTGGACTGTTGCTGTTAAATACTGGTATGTTGTCTAACTGTCCGGGGAGTGGTCGCACTTCTTGGATTTGGACGATTTCTTGAGGTGCGGGAGGGGTTTGGGCTAAGGGGATGATTGATAGAATTGGTAGCATTTTTGAGAGGAGTTTTTTTTTACCGCAGAGGGCGCAGAGGGCGCAGAGGAAGAGAGGGAAGAGAAGAATCCGTAAATATTCGCGTTAGGGCGGGTTTTGTACGGAGATTTTGCTCACTTCTAGCAGATAGTGGGATTTTTACCTCGCCCACTGTTGTAATATGTAATTGTAAAACTTGGCGGTGTCTACTTTATCCATTGCTTTAATTTTTCGCCCTCCCGTTTTAACTTTAGTGCGTCCTTGGCTGATGCCTTCGGTAATAATTTCTGTTTCCCATTCTCGCATTTGGTAAAATTCGGGATGCGCTAAATAAGCAGTTGCCAAAATGTCCCAAAAATAGTAATCTTGAGATATTGCGAGAGCATAGCACTGTCCTGCTAAGTCGGAAATTGGATATTTGCGCTGTTTTGCTAAGAGATTGGAAAATTCTACAGTCAGCGGTACATTATTGGTGATATCTAAAGGACACATGACAACGGGAATTTGGGTTTGCCAAATTCTCTCGATTGCTATCGGGTCCCAGTAAGCATTCCATTCCGCCGACATATCTTGTCCCGGTTCCATATCTTTGCTAACATTGCCGATAACATTGAGGGCGCCTCCCATCCAAACAATTTCTTGAATTTTGCTTTCAATTTCTGGCGCGATATCTAAAGCTTGCGCTACTGTTGTTAACGGCCCCGTTACCATTAATGTGACTGGTACGGCTGCATCCCGCAAAACTCGCACCATAAAGTTTTGTCCTGGTTCTGATATTAACGGCGTGTCAATGGTTCCTTTTTCATTTAGAATGGGAAGTCGATCGACTGCAAAGGAATCTCGCCTAAATAACACCGGAAATGGATTCAGTCCCCGCACCGTACTCGCCGCCACCGGAACCTCTGAACGCCCCATCAAATCAAGGATTTTGCGCGTTGCACTCACCGCCGGTTGAATGTAGCAGTCCGCAGGAGTTACAATTACTCCCAGAGTTTCGACTTCCTCCATTGTCATCAGCAACACGACTGAGAGATAGTCGTCAACTGCACCGTCGTGATCCATTAGTACGAGTTTTTTAGACATTTTGCTTCCCCGATGACTGAATTACTGTAAACTACAAATATTAATTTTTTTGTTCTATAAACACAACTGCCTCAACTATATGACCACAGTATCACCTTACGGCTCTTGGAAATCACCTATTTCTTCCGATTTAATTGTTTCTGGAACTGTCGGGCTCGGACAAATTGCTATTGACGGCGATGATATTTATTGGGTTGAGGGAAGACCTTCGGAAGCGGGAAGAAGCGTCCTCGTGCGGCGCACTCCTGATGGTAAAATCAGCGACGTGACACCGCCTCCTTTTAATGTTCGCACTCGCGTTAACGAATACGGCGGCGCTGCTTTTGCAGTTGCTGGCGGTGTTGTCTATTTCTCTCATTTTGCCGACCAACGTATTTATTCTCAAGCATTAGATTCTCCACCAGAACCTCTGACACCTACTGCTAATTCTCGCTATGCAGATGCGATAATTGACAAGCAGAAAAATCGCCTGATTTGCGTGCGCGAAGACTATGCAGGCGAGGGCGAACCTGTCAATACTATTGTTAGCATTAATTTAGATAACGGCGAAGATGTTCAAATCTTAACTCAGGGAAATGATTTTTATGCTTCCCCTCGTTTAAGTCCAGACGGTTCTCTACTTTCCTGGATTTGTTGGAACCATCCAAATATGCCGTGGGATGGCACAGAATTGTGGGTAGCAGAAATTAATGCTGACGGTTCTTTAGGTGAAAAATACTTAGTTGCTGGCGGGGTTGAGGAGTCGATTTTTCAACCGGAATGGTCGCCCGATGGAGTTTTGTATTTTGTTTCTGACAAGTCTAACTGGTGGAATTTCTACCGCTGGCAATCTAGAACCCCCCTCACTCCCCCCTTGGTAAGGGGGGAAGCAGAGATAGAAACCAGCTTGTGCGAAATGGCGGCTGAATTCGGACTTCCTCAGTGGGTTTTTGGAATGTCTACTTATGCCGTTGTCTCGGAAAGCAAAATTATTTGCACCTACACTCAGCAAGGCAAGTGGTATTTAGCGAGTCTTGATTTAACGACTAAGCAGTTGACAACAATTGACACGCCTTACACTGATATTTCCTCCGTCAAATCGCGGGGAGAAACTGTGGTTTTTATGGCAGGTTCGCCGACTGAATCTACTGCTATTGTACAATTAAATCTAGCAACAAATCAACTAGAAATATTGCGTAAATCGAGCAATTTAAGCATCGATTTTGGCTATCTTTCAGTACCGGAACCGATCGAATTTCCCACGGAAAACAATTTGACTGCTTTTGGTTTCTTCTATCCCCCGAAAAATCAAGATTTCGCAGCACCTGCGGGGGAAAAACCGCCGTTAGTTGTGAAAAGTCACGGCGGCCCAACTGCTGCTACTTCTAGCAGCATGAATTTGAAAATTCAATATTGGACGAGTCGCGGTTTTGCCGTGCTCGATGTTAATTACGGCGGCAGCACTGGTTACGGCCGAGAATACAGAAAAAGACTGCAAGATAGTTGGGGAATTGTCGATGTTGACGACTGCGCTAACGGTGCTAAATATTTAGCTCAAAAAGGTTTAGTTGATGGCGAAAGAATGGCGATCGCCGGAGGCAGTGCAGGGGGGTACACTACTCTGTGTGCTCTTACTTTCCGCGATGTGTTTAAGGCCGGTGCGAGCTATTATGGAGTTAGCGATGTGGAAGCTTTGACAACCGAGACTCACAAATTTGAAGCGCACTATCTGGATGGATTAATCGGGCCTTATCCTGAAAGAAAAGATTTGTATGTAGCTCGTTCGCCGATTCATTCCGCCGAACGTTTATCTTGTCCCGTTATCTTTTTTCAAGGATTAGAAGATAAAGTGGTTCCGCCCAATCAAGCAGAAATGATGGTAGAGATATTGAAAGCTAAAGGTTTGCCGGTTGCTTATGTTGCTTATGAAGGGGAACAGCACGGTTTTCGCCGCGCTGAAAATATCAAAAGAACTCTTGACGGCGAATTCTATTTCTATTCGCGGGTGTTTAAGTTTGAGTTAGCTGAACCTGTGGAGGAAGTGATGATTTTCAATCTTTAGAAAACATTAAGTTTGCAGTTGCTCGGTCTTCGCTAAAAAGCAACTGCAAGCTTTATCATAATTCGTACATATGGAATGTGATTTAATTCACAAATTGGGCTGTTTATTGTCACACCTTTAAAGGGAATACAGCTATAAATTTTTAGAGTGCGATCGCCTTTGGTTGCCGCAGAAACGCCTGATCGCGCGATCGTCGAGTAGAGAGTCAATTACTATGCAAACTCCTGTCCACCTGATTCCATCTGCTTTGGGCGAGCTGTTTGCCGAAGTGAATCAAAATGGCTACATTACTCTAGCCGATAGGTACGGTTTGATGGCTGCTATTTTCGACGAAAATTTGACTGAGGAAGACAAACGCTCGATCGATCGCCTGCTACGCTCTGTGTGCCGTGGAAGGATAAAATTAGTTAACGAACTGTCTATGATCAGATAAGTGCCGATAATTTTCCTTGACGATAATTTTTAGAATCTCCACAATCAAAAAAAGTCCTAATTGTCTCATAATTAGGACTTCGACCGAGGAAACTATTTTTAATTTTTGAGCGATATAGAACATACGCAAAAAAAGGTTGGGCGCGCGAATTATAGTCGTAGGATGTCCTGCACCTTACATAATTAGATTCTGGCCCAACGAGGGAACAAGTTTAACGTGCAGGTATAGTTGTCGCCAACTGTAACTTGCTCAAACTTTCTTCAGGCTGAAAATCCATCTGATAGCTGAGTGCCGAAGGAATCCCGAGTACGCAGCAGGGAAAATTATTGCCTAGTTCCCTAACCAGCCGATGGTTGCCAGAACCACAGCCCAAGAACAGTAAATTTGCTGATTCTAATTCAACCACATTTCTCAGTTCTGTAGCAACCCGCCCGATGCGTAAATGAGCTTTGAATAAACCGCGCCACTCCTCAGCCAAACAGCGCGCTTGCCACAGCAACTTATCTGCTATCTCATACTCATTCTTTTGACCAAAAATTTCTCGAAAATAATGCGGGTCGATCCAAGTTTTTGGCTGGGATACCGATTCGATTTCTGTTGGTAAAGCGATCGCAGGCGCGGCACAACTAAGGGCGAATGTTTCCTCTAAATCAGACACTTTCTGCTGTGCAGCCAAGGCATTTGCTACAGCCAATTTGCAAGTATCTTCGCGGTAACTTTTTGGCGCTTCGTCGATCACGTAGACGACTTGAACCGTGACTTCTTTAGTTGTTACTAAACGAGTTTGATGCGCCATCCAAAGGGTAATATCCAGGGCTATTTGACTTTGGGGAGAACTGTTGTAACCGACAATAAAATTGATTGTTTTGGCCTGTTTTGGGGATTTTGATTTCTTAGAAACTGGTAATGTTGGCTCCGGCAGCAACACCATTTCTTCTGCTAAATTTTGGTATCCCAATGCACTTTCAAAACGCGCTAACATTGTTTTGAGATTCACAGCATTGACCTCTCTTAAGTGAATTGTTTGGTCTGTCCGTCGGGCGTTACTCGTCTTGAGTAAAGTAGCGATCGAGAAAATTCAAAGCATAGTTGCGGAGTTCGTAATAATCCTTCGATTCCCGCAACTCCTGGCGATCGCGCGGGTGCGAAAACGGCACTGACAAAATTTCACCTATCGTCGCAGCCGGGCCGTTTGTCATCAGCACAATGCGATCGGACATATAGATAGCTTCATCCACATCGTGAGTAATCATCATTGCAGCTTGTCTGTGATTTTCCCAGATATCCAGCACCTGTTTCTGCAACTTGCCGCGAGTCAGAGCATCCAGCGCTCCAAACGGTTCGTCCATTAATAACATTTTCGGTCGAATCGCCAAAGCTCGCGCAATCCCAACCCGCTGTTTCATGCCCCCTGAAATTTCGTCGGGATATTTATCGGCTGCCGATGTTAAGTTTACCATTGCTAGGTGTTCGTTGACAAGACTAATCTTCTCAGAACGGCTAAGACTTTGCAAAACTTCATCAACGGCCAGCCGAATATTTTCCCGCACCGTCAGCCAAGGCAGCAATCCGTAGTGCTGGAATACCATCATGCGATCGGCTCCCGGTTTGCGAATTTCTTTTCCTTCCAGTGTCACCATTCCCGCGCTCTGTTTTTCCAAACCTGCCACTATTTTTAGCAGCGTTGATTTGCCACACCCGGAGTGACCGATTACCGAAATATATTCGTTTTCTCCAATACTTAAATTGATATTTTCCAAGACGCTAAATTCTGTACCGTCACCATTTTTGTAAGACTTGAACAAATTGTCTATTTCTAGAAATGGACGATCGCTCTTGACGGAACTTTTGGTACTGGTAGAAGTAGAAGTGTGTTGACTCATGGTATTCTCCTAAAAAGTAGTAAAGTGTTTATTGACTTTTCTTGCTATTGCCTAAATCCTAAAATTGGGCAGTCGGTTGAAACCGACTGTCTTCTATTAGCCAGGGAATTCATTCCCTGGCGGGACATTAGGAAAAGCGCAACATCTCAAACATTAAGACTGATAAAAAGACTGAGGGCGGTTGGCTCGAATTTCAAAACTATTCAAATAACCCACGGGATCGCTAGGATCAAATGCCTTTTTATCAATGAAATGTTCCGCAGGTTCCACTTGGTAATCCTCCTGGGGACAATCGATCGCCATTTCGGCAACAATCTTGCGGTAAAGGTCGGTTCTCCAAGCTTTTTTAGCTAATTCCTCAGCATTTTTCGGCACTTCTTTAATCTGTCCCCAGCGAGCCGCTTGAGTCATCAACCAAATACTTTGAGACTGCCACATAAATGTTGAATGATTTCCGGGTATTTGAGGCAAATTCTTAGGAATGTCATAGAAAATAGTTGCATCTTCCGATTGTATGGTGCGCTCTTTTTCGTCAAACCCTCCATAGTTGTAGTCGCCAACTATTGCCGGTCGCGTAAATTTGTCGATCGCCCCTTTTTTCGGTCTCGCCCCCGTAAACGATCGCTCAGTCAGCAGCGCCGATATTTCACTGCGATTTTCCGGCTTGCTGCAATACTGACAAGCTTCCACCATTGCCTTAACCAGCGAGTAATAAGTCTTCGGATTTTCCTCAATGAATGATTGCATTACTCCCAAAAGGCGATCGGGATGTCCCAGCCAAACTTCCTTGCCTTGCACGAAGGTAAAACCCACTCCCAAATTGCCTTGAATTGCCCGCGTATTCCAAGGTTCGGCCACCATGTAAGCCTGCATCGCGCCAATCCTGATATTAGTTACCATCTGCGGCGGCGGCACAATAATTACCCGAAATTCTTTGAACGGATCGACACCGGCAGCCGCCGATATGTAGCGGACAAAGTATTCGTAAATCGCCGAACTCAGAACCACTGCCCAAACCCTGTTTTCCGGTGGCTGACTGTCAAAAAAGGCTCGAAATTGTTTGCCAAATTCTTCCAAATTGCCGTTGTATTCGTGCCACGGGCGCAAACCGAAATCCCACATAGCTTTGTTCATCGTCATGGCGTTGCCGTGGCGGTGAATTGTCATTGCCGCGCACAGGGGTGCGTGCCGCGCTCCTTCGGCGCCAATTCGGGCGTTTGTGACGGCGCCGGATACGACAGGGGAGGCGTCGAGGCGGCCGAAGATTACGCCGTCGCGGGAGGTTGCCCAGCTTGCTTCGCGGTTGAGTTTGACGTTTAAACCGTATTTGCGGAAAAAGCCTTTTTTCCAGGCGATCGCAAATGGTGCACAATCGTTAACGGGCACGTATCCTACGGTTAAATTTGGTTTTTCTAAGGTTCGGAAATCGACAACCGGCTTTACGGCTTCGGCTTCTTCTGTGAGTCCTTTTGCCGATCGATCCGCGCTAATTGCACAACCAGATAAAGCCATTCCCGCCGCCGCCGAGCCCATTCCTTGCAAAAACTCTCGGCGGTTCCATTCATTGGAAAATTTGTCACTCATATTTAATTTTAAATCCCTAATCGTTAACTATTTTCTGTCTTTTTCCGTAGTCCAAGGCTTACGCATTGAGTCCAAAGAAACCGGGTTTTTTACCGAATCTACGGGTGAGTGCCAAGTATTGTTGTAAAAAACCCGGTTTCTGACTACCCGCGAGTAATTCCTCAAGTCAAAAGTCCCGAATTTTTAGCTAATGACTAATGACTAATGACTAATGACTAATGACTAATGATTAATGATCGGTCGATGCGTTACCAATTCCTGAACTTTGTCAACAGCAGCGTCGAGCAACAATCCAGTTAAGCCAATTACAAACACCGCTAAAAACACCGAACTCAGGTTCAAACGGCTCCACTCATCCCACACAAAAAAGCCAATTCCCACACCACCTGTCAGCATTTCCACCGCCACAATCACCAGCCAAGCAATCCCCAAACTAATCCGCAAACCTGTAAAAATGTATGGCAAACTCGCGGGCCAAATTATCTTGGTAATCCGCCTCCAGCGCGGCATTTCCAACACTCGCGCCACATCCAGATAATCCTGGGAAACGCTAGAAACTCCCAAAGCTGTGTTGATAATTGTCGGCCACAAAGAGGTAATGAATATGACAAAAATTGCCGACGGCTCTGCTAAATTAAAAATCGATAAAGCTATCGGTAGCCACGCTAGCGGCGACACCGGTTTGAAGATTTGAATCAGCGGATTGAGCGCCATCATTGCCGGTTTCGACATCCCGATCAGAAATCCCACGGGAATCGCCACTGCTGCACCCAGCAAAAATCCCACCAACACCCGCCGCAAACTCGCTAGCAGCAGCCAGCCAATGCCTAAATCTCCAGGCCCGCGCTGGTAAAATGGATGCAATATGTAATCTAAATTAGCGATTAAGGCTTGATAGGGAGTGGGAATCAAATCGCTGTTGAAGCTGGCAACAATCCACCACAAGCCAAGAATTCCCAAAAAACCCGCAGCAGGTAACAAAACAGCATCTCGGATGACAACGGGTTTTACACGCTTCCACGTTGCAACTCCTGCAAGTACGATCGCAGATAAATTAAGCTGTATGAACATTTCAATCTCCTTCAGAGTCAGGGCAGGTACAAGAATCTTGAACAATACCAACCGGAGACACTGACGAAGCCAAACAATCTTTTTCAGAACATTTGGCTTTTCAGTCTCTTCTCAATGCCTGCGAAGTTAGCTGACGGGCTAGGACTGAGAGATGTCCTTCTCCTTAGATTTCAAAATCAAAAATTACACTCAAATTTGGCAATTTTTAACTTTGCTTTTTAATTCTCTAGAGATTCGCCCCGAAAATTGGTTCCTCCGCTCCAGCCACACGCTTGGTTCGATCGCGCAGTGCTGAATTAGGCTTGACTTTTTAAGCCAATTTAACATAAGCTAGCACGAGCTTATAATTCTGTCAATACGTCTTTAGGAGTAGCTATTTGCGATCGGCAAAGCTCAAAAGTTGAGAGAAAATTCAAAAAGTTAACTATTAAAATAAGCTAGAGATATAAAATACGATCGCTGACTTGATTTATATATTAACGGCCATGATAGATTTTAGCCAAGCGCTACAAGATAAAATTGATATAATTACCGAAAACTGGATCGAAGCTGTTCGGGGCGACGAGGAAATCGACACCGCCAAGCAACTCCCCTACGATTCCGTGCGCGACAGCCTTCCCATCGTACTGAACGCGATCGTAACTATGCTGTCCGAATCACAAGACAGCGACCTTCGGACAGTCATACAAGAAAGTTTAGACCACGGGACTGTCAGGGCCGGGCAAGGCTACGATGCCACAGAAATTTCGCGGGAATACCGCTTGCTGCGGAGGGTAATTTTCGATGCTTTAGAGCCAGAATTGCTAAAAGGCTCAGCCGCTGAAGTGAACCGAGCTTATCGCTTAATTGACACTGCCCTCGACGAAGCAATTGCTGACTGTTTCCAAACCTATACCCAGGCAAGACTCCAAGAACTACAGGATTTACAAAACCAATTGCAACTTACAAATCAAGAGCTGACTCGCTTACTTCGCGCCAGTCAAGAGAATATATCTCACTTAGCTCACGAATTGAAAACCCCCCTCACCTCTATTATTGGCTACTCACAATTGTTTTTGCGCCAAATAAACAATCCTAGAGTTCAAGATTCGGCTCCCAATTTGGCACATATTGATAAAGTCCTCAACAACGGCAGACTATTACTTAGATTAATTAACGATACTCTCGAAATCTCGCGGTACGACACGGGACGCATAAAATTGCAGCTAAGTGCCACAAATCTGCGATCGGCGATCGGCACTGTTGTCGAAATAATCGAGCCTTTGGCCAAAGCAAAAAATTTAGAGATCGCCCTTGAATGCGATCCGGTTCTCGATCAAGTTATGACAGATTACTTGCGCTTGCAGCAAATTATCACCAACTTGGTGAGCAACGCCATTCGCTACACCCAAGCTGGTACTATTACCATAAAAACCGAATTATTGCCAGACCAACATTGGAGTATCTGCATCACCGATACAGGAATTGGCATTGCTTCAGAAGACTGCGATCGGATTTTTCAGCCATTTGTTCGGGCCAACAACTCCCTGGGTTCTGTGATGCCTGACAGTACCGGCTTAGGCCTAGCAATTGTCGCTCGATTAGTCAACCTTTTGCAAGGTAAAATCGAATTAGTTTCTGAAGTAGGAGTTGGCTCCTCCTTCACTGTAATTTTCCCCTTAGAATTGGATGGGGTTTAAATTACTGTTAACTGTGGACTGTGGACTGTGGACTGTTGACTGTTGACTGTTGACTGTTGACTGTTGACTGTTGACTGTTAACTGTGGACTGTTGACTGTTGACTGTTGACTGTTGACTAATGACTAATAACTAATAACTAATGACTAATAACTAATGACTAATTACTTCTTCAAATCAGAAACCGAATAGTTACATAAACAGCCGCAGTTATTAATTGCACCGCCATCACAGGAAGCCCGTAACGCAGAAAAGTTTGAAAAGAAATCCGGCGCCCGTGGAGTTCAGAAATTCCCGCCGCCACTATATTAGAAGAAGCTCCTACCAAAGTGCCATTTCCGCCTAAAGTTGCTCCGTACATCATCGCATAAAACAGTGGCAGCACAGCAGGTGGAAACTGCCCTGCAAAATCCGGAGCCAGCACCTCTGCCGGTGCAAGCCCGATATTGACAACATACTGTTTTAGCAGTGGCACCATCGCCACTACCAAGGGAATATTTGGCACCACGCTCGACATCAAACCTACAAAAAATAACAACACTAAAGAACCCAGAAAAATATTCTTACCTAAAATCACTGCTAATATTCCAGATATATTGCCGATAACTCCGGTTTTTTCTAAACCGCCAATCAGCACAAAGATAGACATAAAAAATAGCAGGGTGCTCCAATCTAAATCCCGCAAAATATTATTAACAGAATCAATTTGGGAATGGTGAGCTAAAAGCATTGCCAAAGCAGCCCCCAACAAAGCAACGGCTGCCGGTGAAATAGGCACGGGCAGAGACTCTCCTATTACAAAAAATGTCAGCACGAAAGCTATAATTACACCGCCCACTGCTAAAACTCGTGGGTGATTGATTTTTGGGTGCGGCAAATGTTCCAAATCGTCTAATTTTTTGTTCCAAATTTCGCGGAACAGCCAAGGCAACATAACTACTATCACTCCTACTGCAATTGCCCCGCCCAAACTTAACTTTACCAGGTAATCTGCAAAGCTCATGTTAATAGCATCACCGACAATGAATGTCGCCGGATCGCCCACGATTGTCAGCAGTCCCGAACTGTTAGCTACAAATACCATTAAAATCAGTAACGGCACAAAATCTACACCGACTTCTTCTGCCATTGGCGGAATTAATGGTGCTAGCAGCATGACTGTCGTGGCATTGGGCAAAACTGCACAAATTGGGGTAGTAATTGCGACAATACCCAGCAAGAGATTTTTGCCTTTGCCTTTCGCCAAAAGCACCATTTGAGTTGCCAAGTATTCAAATACTTTGGTAGGCTCAAAGGCTCTCACCATTACCATGACTCCGAAGAATAAGCCCAGCGTGGCGTGACTCCGACCGATATATTCGATCGCGTTGTTTAACGTCATCACGTGGGTAAAAACCAGAATCACCGCTCCCAGAAATGCCGCAACTGTGAGGTGTATCCATTCTGTAATTATTAAGAAAATTACACATATAAATGTTGTTGCAGCGATCGCAGCTTGCACGTTTTCCATTTAGTCCCCTGAAAAAAATAAAACTTAAAAATTTAAAACTCTCGGTTCGAGTGACTATACTACTTTCTGGCTCTTCTGTCAATAAGTTTAAGTGCTGATTTTTGCAGCAACAACCTGGGTTCTACTCATCAAGAGAGATCAGGCCCAGGCAAAAAATTACCTCAAAACTACTTCTTTTGGCAGGGTGGCGATCGCCAGAAGTTTGATATGGCGATCGGGCGATCGCTCAACTACAATGAAGCATGGGCAACCTCTGCCAAACTCAACCCCCACGCAGACATAATGGACTACAGCCAAGTGCTCGCCGACAAAACCGATATTATCGTCAAAAACTGGATTGAAGCAGTTCGTCAGGATCGGAAAATTGAAAGCGCTGACGCCTTACCGCACTCAGCAATCGAAAATCACATACCTCACCTGCTGGCGGCGATGGCCACAGTGCTTTCCCAATATCAAAACAGCGAAATAAAACTAATAATTGAAGCCAGTTTAGATCACGGATTTCTCAGAGCAGAACAAGGCTACGATGCCGCAGAAGTAGCCCGGGAATACCACTTATTACGTCAAGTAATATTCTCGCAGTTAGAATCCGAATTGCTAGCAGGAACCACCGCCGACGTATTCAGAGCTTTTCGGCTGATAGATGCCGTAGTAGACGAAGCAATTGCCCAGTGTTTCAACAGCTACGTCGCTCAGAGGATGCGGGAACTTCACCAAATCCAAACTCAGTTAACACTCACCAATCAAGAGCTCAATCGCCTCGTCAGCGTCAATCAAGAAAACGTCTACCATTTAGCTCACGAACTCAAAACTCCTCTCAACTCCATTATTGGTTATTCCGAACTGTTTTTGCGCCAAGAAAAATGGCAATCTGAAATCAAAGATACCCTCCCCGGCATCGAACACATCGAGCGAGTATTGCGTAACGGCAGACAGTTGCTTCGCATGATTAATGACACACTAGAACTTTCTCGCGCCGATGCCGGAAAAATTAAACTTAACCTGCAGCGAACTAATGTACAATCTGTAATTAACACCGTAGTAGAAATGATGCAGCCAATTGCTGATGCTAAAGGACTAAAGCTCGCTGTTACCAGCGACTGCGGCCCAACACAAGTAATCTCCGACTCTGGGCGGCTGCAACAAATTCTGACCAACCTGCTGAGCAATGCCATTCGCTATACAGAATCTGGTAGCATCGAATTAAGTTGCCACCCTGTTGGAGAAGGAAATTGGGCGATCGCAATTACAGATACCGGCATTGGCATCGCCCCCGAAGATACAAAGCGCATCTTTGACCCCTTCTTTCAAGCAGGAAAAGCAGGCAAACAGCTCTTTCCTACCGAAAGCACTGGCCTGGGATTAGCAATAGTATCGCGGCTCGTCACGCTGCTGCAAGGCAAAATCGAGTTAGTATCAGAAATAGGAGTCGGCTCAACTTTTACCGTGATTCTGCCGCAAGAAGTTAAAATACTCCAAGAAGTAAGCTAAACATTAAGTTCAAATTTTTACATCCGAAAATCCTATGCCCGCAGCCAACCTTAGCCCTTCCACCACAGCCTTTCCCCTCACCGCCGTAGTCGGGCAAGAAGCAATCAAATTAGCCCTGCTGTTAGCAGCAGTAGATCCCGGATTGGGAGGAGTTGCGATCGCAGGCCGCCGTGGTACAGCAAAATCAGTAATGGCCCGCGCCTTGCACTCCTTACTGCCACCCATTGAAATAGTTAAAGATTCTTTTTGCAACGCCGAACCTAATGAAAATATTGCCGAACAGGCATCAAACTTGTTACCAGAAAATGGCGGGCAAGATGCCCACACCACCGATACTAATTCCTTAAATACTGAAATAATTCCCACACCATTCATTCAAATTCCTTTGGGTGTCACCGAAGACAGACTCTTAGGTTCCGTCGATGTCGAACAATCAGTAAAATTCGGCCAAACCGTATTTCAACCCGGACTCTTAGCCCAAGCAAATCGAGGCGTACTTTATGTAGACGAAATTAACCTCCTCGACGACAACATTTCCAACCAATTGCTAACAGTATTAACCGAAGGGCGCAACCAAATAGAGCGCGAAGGCATTAGCTTTCAACACCCCTGCAAACCTCTATTTATCGCCACCTACAACCCCGAAGAAGGGCCGCTGAGAGAACATTTGCTCGATCGCATCGCGATCGTACTTTCAGCCGACGCAGCACTCGAACTAGAAGAAAGAGTCTATGCAGTAGAACAAGCTTTATCCTACTCCCGCTCCCCCCAAGACTTTCTCAATCAATACAGCGAAGACACCGACAACCTCAAAACCCAAATCATTCTAGCCAGAGAATGGCTCAAAGATGTCAGCATTAAACGCGAACAAATTGCCTACCTAGTAGAAGAAGCCATCCGGGGTGGCGTTCAAGGACACCGCGCCGAAATATTCGCAGTCCGCGTCGCCAAAGCCGCCGCCGCCATCGAAGGACGCACAGAAGTTAACGCCGAAGACCTGCGCCGCGCCGTAGAATTAGTCATCGTACCCCGCGCCACCATCATCCAAACTCCCCCCGACGAAAACTCTCCTCCTCCTCCCCCCCCACCGCCTCCCCAAAAGCAGTCAGAACAAGAACAAGACGAACCAGAAAACGAGCAAGAAGACGAAGAAGACCAAGAGGATGAAGACAACCCGGAACCTGAAGAAGAACCAGAAAAAGATACCATTCCCGAAGAATTTCTCTTCGACCCCGAAGGCGTAATTCTCGACCCCAGCGTGCTTTTATTCGCCCAACAATCCGCCAACAAACAAGGCAAATCGGGCAGCCGCAGCACCATTTTCTCCGAAGATAGAGGCCGTTACGTCAAGCCAGTCTTACCCAAAGGCCCCGTCCGCCGCATCGCCGTTGACGCTACCCTCCGAGCCGCCGCACCTTACCAAAAAGCCCGTCGCGACAGGAATTCTAACCCCCCCCAACCCCCCCTTGCTAAGGGGGGGCAACAGGCAAGTCAACCTCCCCTTAGCAAGGAGGGGCAACAGGCGAGTCAACCCCCCCTTAGTAAGGGGGGGCAAGGGGGGGTTCAGCGTCGTGTATTTGTGGAACAGGGAGACATTCGGGCGAAGCGCTTGGCCAGAAAAGCTGGAGCTCTAGTCGTGTTTGTCGTCGATGCCTCCGGTTCGATGGCCCTCAACCGAATGCAGTCCGCCAAAGGTGCAGTCATGCAGCTACTCACAGAAGCTTATCAAAGCCGCGACCAAGTTGCTCTGATTCCCTTTCGCGGAGAACAAGCAGAAGTGCTCCTACCGCCGACTCGCTCCATAGCCTTGGCCCGTAAGCGTTTGGAACGTTTGCCCTGCGGTGGCGGTTCCCCCCTGGCCCACGGTTTGACTCAAGCAGTGCGGGTGGGAGTCAACGCGCGACAGTCTGGAGATATCGGTCAAGTGGCGATTGTCGCAATTACTGACGGACGCGGTAATATTCCTTTGGCTCGTTCTTTGGGCGAACCGATTTTAGATGGAGAAAAGCCTGATATTAAAAAGGAATTGTTAGAAATTGCTGCCAAAATTCGTGGGTTGGGAATGCAGTTGCTGGTGATTGATACCGAGAGCAAGTTTATTTCGACTGGCTTTGCGAAGGAATTAGCCAAGACTTCTGGAGGGAAATACTATCACTTGCCGAAAGCTACCGAACAGTCGATCGCAGCTATGACTAAAAATGCTCTGCGCGACGCGATCGGCTAAAATCCTGATACCCGGATTGATCTGCGTTTATCCGCGTTTATCTGCGGTTAAAAATCCAAAAATTAGACTTTTTGCCCAAAGTCTAATTTTTAACTCTCACTCTCCGGCGAGTCAGCGCCAGCGAACCCGCAACTAAACCCAACCCTACCACCGTCGAAGGCTCAGGAATTCTTGCGGGGAGAGGCACCGGCTTTCCCGGTCCCCGGCTCGGTATTCCAGAATTTGCTTGGGTGAATTGCTCGGTATTCTTAGCCAGCAGCAAATTTTCTGAACCCTGCCATGAAGTAGCGGTATAAACGGCTCGGACATTAGCTGCAACGACAGCTTGACCGCCGGAAATAACGGCGGCGACAGCCAATAAAATTGCGGCTGTAGGTGGCAATAATTTGCGCTCAAAAAATGTGGGCATGGGACATTACCTATTTAGCAGTTTGTCGATAGAACTCGATCTATTCATTAATTTTCCGGGTATCCTCTGTCTAAGCTACCTTAGCCATTAACGGAACCGATTTTAGATTTTAGATTTTAGATTTTAGATTTTAGATTTTAGATTTTACATTATTGAACTTTCTGGTCTCTAGTTTAAACTAAGTCGCAAATCAAAAACCTAAAATCTACTGTGATCCCTGTCTCTAGCATATACTCCTTAATCCCCAATCGTAAATCCCCACTCCAAAATTGATTTACATCCGCTATCTGCGATTTGATAGACTTTAAGCTGACCACGAATTTCAAAGGTGGTACCCGCCACGTGATTTATCCGTGGAATCAATCCCAAATCGAAAATCCTCAAGCCCCCGCATTTATCCGTGGGGTCGCCTCTAAAATCTAAAATCTAAAATCTAAAATCTAAAATCGATTGACCCCTGGCCGCAGATAGCGCCGGCCCTTTAACCTCAATTATAGCTTTGCCCCGACGCGCAACGGTGCGAGACAGCGACACGGCACAGACCTGTACGCAGTCGATTATAAACAATCGATCCCTGCTTTGGAGTGATTTCACCCCCCTTCTTTATCAAATCTTTAAACTCTTTCAGGTTTTGCAAACAAACTGTAAAGCTGTCAAAATAGAGATAGCAATTCTCAGCCAAAATTAGGTAAATCCTCGTGAGTAACACTAGCAATTTCCGCGAAGCCGTGCGCGAGGCTAAAAACCACGCGCTAGTAGGCCCCAACGTCATCTCCAACGCTCTCCCCTTCGTGGGCGGCGGACTTGTCTTAACTGCTGTCGGCACCTACGGGGGCCTCGGAGTGATCCGCAACTATCCGGGGATCTTCTTTCCCACCTTCATTGCTGCGATCGTCGTAGAATTAATTCTATTCTTCGTCGCCCGCGCCGCCGCCGAACAAGGCAACAAAAATACCGCTTTGCCCCTGCTGGCAACCTACAGCCTGCTTTCCGGCTACACCCTCAGCGGGTTGGTGTCTGTAGCCCTCAGAAGCGAAGGCGTCGGCATCGCCGGTATTGGTTTTGCTGCACTTGGATGTGGCATTACTTTTATCGCCGCCCGCCAAATTGGCTCCAACCTTTCTGAACAAGACGGCATGGCCCTCACCAAAACTATAAGTTTAGGTGTCATTGCTTTGTTAGTCGTCGTTGGCGGTCAGTTTCTGCTCTCTCTCTTTGGCGTCTACACCCCAACTTGGTTGGAAATTGGCATTTCTGGCATCGGCGTTTTTATATTTGCCGGCGCTGCGATCGTCGATTTTTACATATTACCCCGCAGCTACCGCGACGACCAGTATTTGCCCGCTGCTCTGTCGATGTACTTGACCTACATCAACTTGTTCATCTTTATTCTGCGCCTGCTGATTGCTCTCAACGGCCGCGATTAATTGAAACTGTAGCTTAAAAAAAACCGCGGCTCGATGTCGATCGAGCCGCGGTTTTTGATTAAGATTGGGAATCAAGATAGTCTTGACACTCCCCACGGCCCAAGCCTGGGGATTCTCCAAGCTAAACTTGGAAGGGACAGGCAAAAGTCCCCCTAGACGCTCAAAACAATACCCGTATCAAAGATATTGCAATTGCGCTTACTTTTAGAGTTTTTCTTACTTTCAGAGTCCATCGCACGAGCCAGATAGGTACGCTCCTCACCCTGCCATTATTCGCCCTTTAAGTATTCCGCATCAAAGGCGGATGTCTCCGTTGCCGGGATTTCTCCGCACGCTTGATGATTCTTCGCGTAGATGGTTATTCTTACTTGCTGTTTGAATTATATCAAAAACTGAAGGCGGTTGAAACCGCTACCGACTTATCCCCGTGTCTAAAGCCAGGGGCCCGGCGGGCTCGTTCTTCGGTCATCTCGTCCTCTCGTCCTCTGTCCGTCATACAAAAAACTTATATCATGTCCACAGGCGACAGGCATGAGGTATAATTTTACTTTTTAATCACTCTATCCAAGGTCTTGTTATCTAATTCTGTCGATCGCGATTTCAATATTAATCACAAATTAATTGGAGAAAACTCATGTACTTAAAATATGAAGATATCAGGAGAGTCAGCGTAGAAATTACCTCCAGGTGCAATGCAGCTTGTCCCCAGTGTCCCCGCACCGACAACCCGATTTTGCCGGGGGCAGAATTAAAGATGGAGGATATTGAGAGAATTTTCCCACAAGAGTTTTGCTCTCAGTTGGATTTGGTGTATATGTGCGGCAACTACGGCGATGCTATGACTAGCAATACCACAATTCCGGCGATCGAATATTGGCATCGCATGGGAGTTCCTCAAATCGGGCTTTATACTAATGGTAGCGGACGCAATCCCGACTGGTGGCAAGCCCTGGCAAAGGCGATGACAGGAGACAACGACAACGTAACTTTTAGTATCGACGGCTTGGCAGATACTAACAGCATTTACCGCAAAAATACCAACTGGGATAGAATAATGCAGTCGGTTAATGCCTTCATCCAAGCTGGCGGAAAAGCTGTCTGGCACTACTTGATATTTGAACACAACCAGCACCAAGTAGAAGCAGCGCGGGATTTAGCCCAACAACTAGGATTTGTCGAGTTTGTACCGAAAGCAACCTCTCGTTTTGTGGCGAAAGAGATTTATGACAAAGAGTCCGCAAATCAACAGCCCCAGAAGGCAGAAAACTCTCAGGTAGAGGCTAAGAGCGATCGCCAAAACCAACCAGCAACAGCTAATGTATCAGCCCCTCAGCATCAAGAACAGGCCGCGCTTCAGTTCCACCGACAAGCTGAGGAATGCTTGAAACAAGGAAAGCTATCAGATGCGATCGCAGCCAGCCAACACGCCCTAAAAATTCAACCTAATTTTGCAGCAGCCTGGAAAACTTTAGGCAATGCTGTTCAAGGTTTGGGGAAGATGCAAGCAGCAGCAGATTGTTACGCAAAGGCACTAAAAATCCAACCTAATTTTCCCGAAGTTTATGCTAATGTCGGCAGTCTTTATGCTCAACAGCAACAGTGGCAGCCCGCTAGTGCTTATTACCAAAAGGCGATCGAGCTTAAACCCAATTTTGCCGGAGCTTATCGCAATTTAGCTAAAGTGTTGACGCAGTTGGGGCAACCAGAAAAAGCCAATTATGCTTGGTATCAAGCTATAGCTATCGAAACCTCTCAAGCACCCGCTCAAACTCAGCCCGTCCCATCAAAGCCAGCCAGCGAAGAACTTCAACCCCCATCGTTGGAACAATATAAAAATCCACAGGGAGACCAATTTATCCAAGCTGTAGAAAAATTTGGTAGCCTAAACAATTACTACCGAAATGTAGAAATTAGCTGCCAAACTCAAGCTAGCAAAGACATTTTTATCAGTTTTGAAGCGGAACTCTGGCCTTGTTGTTGGGTAAGTCATACTAAATACGCTGTTTATAATGATACTTACAGACCGCAGATGCTGGCTTTAATTGAAAAATACGGAGAGGGCTTTAATTCTCTCAGAACTCAATCGGTGAAAGATGCCCTGGAAAGTGATTGGTTTCGCGAAGACCTCACAAAAAGTTTTTCCTGTTCTAAAAGGTTGGATGTATGCGCTCACGAATGCGGTAAAACTTTCAATTCCACAGGTTCGCAGTATATATAAGAAGTCATTAGTCATTAGTCATTAGTCATTAGTCATTAGTCATTAGTCATTAGTCATTAGTCATTAGTCATTAGTCATTAGTTATTAGTTATTAGTCACAAGGAAGAATGCGCTCAAGCCGATCGAATTTCTTGTCACGATTCAGGCAGGTTATCGGGATCGATCCCTTGCGATCGCAAATACTCAGCTAAACGTTCAGCTCGTTGCTGTTGAACCTCAGCTCGTTGTCGTTCTACCCTCAACTGTTCGCGCATCTGCCCCGCCGCTGCATCCGGCAGGGGATAGACATTTCCTGACTCGTCGTACCAAACCAGAATTTCTTGCTCGATGCCCCCAATAACTTGCCCAGATCGCCCCATGCCCAGTCCTACTTCTGGCATCCAATAGGGTTCGCCAATCTGCTGCCTGTACTGCCCCTCAATCAGCTTGTACACTTCAAACGGTTGATGCCGATCGCGCCGCCAAAATTCGGGGTTGTAAATAATGTAGTACAAAACCCCTAACCCGGCATAAATCGACATTTTATCGTCGTATTCCCCACCGGGTTTGTGAGACACCATTTCCAATGCTACGATCGGCACAACCTCGTTTTCTTCCCAGACAGCATAGCTGCGGCGAGATTTGCCCCCTTTTCGGCGCTCCACCCCCAAACTCAGAAACCCGTCGGGGACGACAGGCACTTTGGGACTGATTCCCGTCGTGTGATACACCGCCATATCCACCCCAAAGTACCAATCCATGCGAGCCGACCAAATACCGGTCAGGACAAACAACAATAGGTTCGGCAGCAGATTCTGGTCTTCGTTATCCACAGGGGTATCGTCCGAACAGGGCAGGTCTTCGGTGGACGGCAAGCTGAATTTTAGTTCTGGGGAAATCATGGCAGTTAACTTCCATCGAGATCGTTAACCTGATTTTAGATTCTAGCAACTTTTTGGGAATTTTGATTTTTTAAGGCGGTAAAGTTTTGAACTCAACGGCTTTGCAGTATATCTAAGCAGGAAGGCACAACACGGATTTGGACACGGATACACGGATTAATTGCTGAAATGTCGAAATTTCAGCTAAAATCGACAAGACACCCCACAACTAGGAGAACTAACAGTGGAAGTTCTAGACATCAAACACAACATCGAAACATTGTGCGATCGACTGGGTACAACCCAGGACTATCTTTGACATCCCCGCACTTACAGCCAAAATTCAAGACTTAGAGCAAATCTGCGCCCAACCAGCATTTTGGGACGACCAAGATCGAGCTCAAGAAACCCTCCAAGAACTTAATGACTTCAAATCTCATTTAGACCAATACCGCGGCTGGCAAACGAGCTTGGCAGATGCTAAAGCAATTTTAGAACTGCTGGAGTTAGAAGCCGACGAGTCCCTGTTCCAAGAAGCCTCATCGAGTCTTTCTCGGTTAACCCGCGAACTCGACCTGTGGGAACTGCAACAATTACTATCGGGGCCCTACGACGAAGGCGGCGCAGTTTTGACGATTAACGCCGGGGCCGGCGGCACAGATGCTCAAGATTGGGCCGAAATGCTGCTGCGGATGTACACCCGCTGGGGGGAAAGTCAAGGTTACAAAGTACATTTAATGGAAATTTCCGAGGGAGAGGAAGCAGGTGTTAAATCTGCTTCTTTGGAAATTGTCGGCCGCTACGCTTACGGTTATATGCGATCGGAAAAAGGCACTCACCGCTTGGTCAGAATTTCGCCTTTTAATGCTAATGACAAGCGTCAAACCAGTTTTGCAGGCGTTGAAGTGATGCCAATTCTCGATCGATCCGTCAAGTTGGACATTCCAGAAAAAGATTTGGAAATCACGACTTCCCGCGCTGGCGGCAAGGGCGGGCAAAATGTTAACAAGGTGGAAACCGCAGTCCGCATCGTGCACCTTCCTACCGGTTTGGCTGTCCGCTGCACCGAAGAACGCAGTCAGTTGCAAAATAAGGAAAAAGCTTTGGCATTACTCAAGGCTAGGCTGTTGGTAGTTGCTAAGGAACAGCGGGCTTCGGAAATTGCCGAGATTCGCGGCGATATGGTGGAGGCGGCTTGGGGCAACCAAATTCGCAATTATGTTTTTCACCCATACCAAATGGTCAAGGATTTGCGTACTGGAGTGGAAACAACCGCCATCGCAGATGTGATGAACGGCGAATTAGACCCGTTTATTCAAGCTTACCTGCGGCAGGAAAATCAGTTGGTCAGTAGTCAGTAGTCAGTAGTCAGTAGTCAGTTGACAGTAGTCAGTAGTCAGTAGTCAATGAGGACTTCAGTCCGCAAAAAAGCAGGACTTGCATTCCTCACTACGAAAATTTTGGTTTGTAGTGAGGACTTCAGTCCGCAAAAAAGAAGGACTGAAGTCCTCACTACGAACCAATTTTCTGGTATGATTTTGGGGTTTTGACCGATCGCCCGACCTCCAACAGGTCGCGCGGTCAAAAAGCTTGATATGATAAAACTTGATCTGACAAACACTAAGGAGAAATAATGACCCAAGTTGTAATAGGCGAAAATGAAGGGATTGAGTCAGCCCTGCGACGGTTTAAGCGACAAGTTTCTAAAGCGGGCATTTTCCCCGACATGAGAAAGCACCGCCACTTTGAAACCCCGTTGGAAAAGCAGAAGCGCAAAGCTATTGCCAGAAGGACTAAGAGACGCTTCCACCGCAACAACAAACCCTAGAATTATTAGCACTAAATTGATTCGGCAGATATAATGCCTTGCGATTCTAGTACCGCAGCGACTCGGAGAATCACCGCTTCGCTGTAGGGAGCACCAATAATTTGTACCCCCAAGGGCAAAGCGCCGGGCCGCTGTACGGGCACGCAAAGAACGGGCAAGCCAATAAATGATAGGGGTTGGGTGAACAGTCCGAGATTGGGACGCACTCTTGTTTCTTGTCCGGCTATTACCATTTTCTCGACGCCAATTTCAGGGGCAGCTATCGGGGTGGCGGGTGCGAGGATGATGTCTGTTTGTTGGAATATTTCGCGAATTCGATCGCGGTACCACTGTCTGAATCTCTGCGCTTGCAAGTACCAAGTCGCAGGGATCAGGGTTCCCGCTAAAAATCGATCGCGCGTGGCGGGATCGAAGTCTTGAGGGCGCGATCGTAAATTATCTAAATGCAAGTTTCCGCCCTCGCAAGCGGTAATGATAAATGCCGCAGCCCGGGCGCGATCGGATTCCGGTATGGTGACAGTTGCAAGCCCCCCTATTTTTGGGGGGTTTGTTGTTTTTTCTGTGCCTTTACCACAATCCAAGACATTTGTCAAGGCTTTAGCAACTATTTCTACAGCATCCATTGCTTCCGGTTCGGCCCCTGTGGCGAAATACCCGTCAGCAACAGCAATTCGCAATCCTTCGATGCCTTGATTTAACTGCGGCGAACAAAGTTCAGGCGGGCGTTGAGTGCAAACTGGGTCACGAGAATCAGGGCCTTGCAGGATATCGTACAGCAGCGCCATATCCCTGATCGAGCGCCCAAACGGCCCCACACAATCCAAACTACTCGAAAATAAAAAAGCGCCAGCCCTTGACAAACGGCCGTAAGTAGGCTTAAACCCAAAGACACCGCACAAAGCAGCCGGTACGCGGATGGAACCGTTAGTATCAGAACCGAGGGTGATGGGTACAAAACCGGCGGCGACTGCTGCTGCGGAACCGCCGCTGGAACCGCCGGCGATGCGCGCAGTATCGCGGGGATTGCGAGTCGGCCCGTAGTGGCTGTTTTCCGTGACGAAACCGTAGGCGTACTCATCCATGTTGAGCGTACCTACAAGCACAGCCCCGGCTTGTTTTAGTCGGGCGACCACGGCCGCGTCCTGGGTAGCCGGAGGATTGTCAGCGTTGATTTTTGACCCTGCTAGGGTAGTAATTCCGCCGATGTCGTACAGGTTTTTGACAGCGAAGGGAACGCCTGCTAAAGGGCCTGGGTTTTGGTTATTTGCGATCGAATTATCTATATTTTCGGCTGCTGCGAGTGCGCTTGATTCAGTGATTGCAGTAAAGCAATTGAGGACGTTATCTCGATCGGCAATTCGTTCTAATGCCGCAGTCACAACCGCTGTCGCTGTAATTTTACCACTTTTAACCGCTGATGCTGTGGCGACTGCATCCGCTTGTGCTAAAAATTTACGTTCCTCTGCGTTCATCTGCGGTTCAAAATCTAAGGTTCAAATACCGGCGCGACTTCTACTTCTGGGGGTAAGGGGAATTCAGTAACGAGTCGGGCGATCGCAGCTATTCTCTCGAAGTTTACCACAACACCGGGGCGGTGTTCCGGGTCTAAGGGTAAGTTTATCAGTTCGGCGGTGCGATCGACATATTCTTCTATATTTGTCATTTTTTTCTTGCTAGCCTTGGAGTGCGATCGATTATTGTATTGTAAGGGCGATCGGGCTGTCAGTTATTATTGCTCAGTTTTTTGTATTCCTCAGATTGTCTGATATCATCTAAAGGAGATTTTGGCTCTAGTGGTTCATCAGGACAAAACTTTATAGATGTCTGCGTTTCCCCAGACTTTATGTTTTTATTAACTTCGATTTGAACCTTTCCTTTTTGCCAACCCTTGGAACCAATTTTGATAATTTGACAATCGATTCCTTCTTCATGCGATTTCCAGTTTATCTCGCCTACACTAATTATTGTTTCTGGGTTAATCTTTAGCTCTCTCATCCAATCCCTTATGTATTGTCCATTTGCGGGAATCCCCAGGATCTCACTCAACTTGCTACCCGATAGCTCTTTAAACTTTCGTACCAGAAAAGTTGTTTGACCGAATAACAAAACATCATCATCGCCTACTGCCTCATAGTTTTTATTGGATTCAATTTTATCGTTCATTTTTTTTCAAAATTCGGGTTATTCCTCTTTGATACCATTTCAATATCTCTGAGTCAAGGTGGTAAAGAAACAATTTGCGATCGCACTTTTCCACTCAAACACTAACAGTTTCCCGCAACTTCTCAACTGCAACATCCAGCGGAGGCAAAGCAAAATCCTCAGCATCCATCAATTCCTTAACCTTCTCAAAAATCTCAACCTCCGCCTCTTCTTGGTCTGTCAGCTTATCATAAAAATAAGGGTCAGTAAACCACTGTTCAAACGCTATCATTAACAAGCCATTGGGTGAAAGGTCAAACCGCCAATACTTAGAAATTCTGCTGTCAACCACTTCAAACATCGGCGCCGGATTATGGATGGGATAATAGCTATAATTATCATTGCAGATGTAGTACCAAATAGTCCCTTTCCATTCTCGGATAGCATAAACAACATATTCCTTGCCTATAGTTAGCGGTAACTCAACCTTTCTAGTGTAACCGCGTGGCGGATCTATATATTCTTCAGGAAGAGATTCACCAGTCTTAGCAATACAACGAATTTTCATAACTTGATTACCTACAGATTTTTAGGGGCTGTTTTGGGATACTGTCGCTTGAACTTAAACTCCACATCTTGAAGAGTCTGACTGTTCCGAAACCAATGGACTTGTACGGAAGCTCCATTAATTTCAAAAGCCTCAATACTTGTCATTTTATCCCAATCTTCAGCATTCCCGCCATAAACAGCAATAAGTCTCCGTGCATCGCCCAACAGTCTATCTGTACCGCAATGAATGACTATGCAATTACCAGCCTTAGCATCTTCCAGGAGCAATTGCTCCGGCAAATTTCTCGGACTCTCATCGGGAATAGCACCTTGATTCATAGTTTAACAGTTGCAGATGTTATTTGTCAAAAAGCTGTTTGAATCAACGGCAAAAGACTAAATTTACCTTCCCACTTTCTCAACTCAAACACTGACACTTTCCCGCAACTTCTCAACTGCAACATCCAGCGGAGGCAAAGCAAAATCCTCAGCATCCATCAATTCCTTAACCTTCTCAAAAACCTCAACCTCTGCCTCTTCCTGATCCGTCAGCTTATCATAAAAATAAGGGTCAGTAAACCACTGCTCAAAAGCAATCTCTAACCGCCCATTCGGTGCTAGTTCAAACCGCCAATACTTAGAAACTCTACTATCAACCACCTCAAACAGCGGTGCAGGATTCTGCATGGGATAATAGGTGTAGTTATCGTCACAGATATAGTACCAAACATTACCCTGCGATTGGTAAAGAGCGTAGACAACATATTCTTTGCCAAGCGTTAGCGGAAATTCCACTTCTTTCGTAAAATAGAACTCAGGCTTGAGGTAACTTTCAGGGAGAGCATTACCTGTATTGGCAATACAGCGAATTTTCATGTTTTTTATAACTACAGATTTTTTAGTGTAGTTTTAGGATATGTACGTTTGAATTTAAACTCAACAGTTTGGGCAGTCTCGTTATTTCTGAACCAATGTACTTCAACAACTGCTCCCTCAATTACTGCGGTTTGGGAACTAACCATTTTAACCCAATCACCGACTTTGCCCCCGTAATTAGCGACCAATCGGGGAGCATCTCCCAACGGCTTATCTGCACTGCCTAGAATTCGTTTGCCGACGCTAGCTTTAGCATCTTGCAACAGAAGTTGCTCCGGCAAATTTCTCGGACTCTCATCGGGAATAGCACCTTGATTCACAATTTAACAGCTTCAAATATTGTTTGTCAAATACCATAAAAACTAATTTTAGCAGGTTCAGTTTCCGCCAGCAACTTTCCCCGCGAAATCACATAGCGAACCGCAGCGCGCATCCTAATTGCATCATAACAATCCTCAGCGTCCAACACAATCAAATTAGCAGGTTTCCCCGCCTCTATCCCATAATTATCATCTCCCAGATTGAGAGTTTTAGCACCGTTGACAGTGACCATATCAAAACAAGCTGCAATCTCAGCCATTCCCGTCATCTGACAAACATGAACCGCCATATGAGCGACATCCAACATATTTCCCGTACCTAAACTATACCAAGGATCTTGCACACAGTCGTGGCCAAAACTCACATTCAATCCCTGCTGCCACAACTCCTTAACTCGCGTCACCCCACGGCGTTTGGGATAAGTATCAGCGCGGCCTTGCAGGGTGATATTAATTAAAGGATTGGCGATGAAATTAATTCGCGATTTGGCCAAACTTCCCATCAGCTTAAAAGCATAAGCATTGTTGTAAGAACCGAAAGCCGTCGTGTGGCTTGCAGTCACCCGCGAACCAGCCCCGCTTCTAATCGCACAAGCCGCTACAACCTCCAAAAATCTCGACTGTTCATCATCGATTTCATCGCAGTGAACATCTATTAATCTATGGTATTTTTCAGCAAGTTCAAAAATTCGCTCAACCGACTTCACCCCATCTTCCCGCGTCAACTCATAATGCGGAATCCCGCCCACAGCATCCGCACCCATATCCAGAGATTTCTCTAAGAGTTTGTCATTTTCTGGACTTCCGTAAATCCCGTCTTGAGGAAAAGCCACAACTTGCAGAGTCATCCAATCTTTGACTTGTTCACGAACTTCCAAAAGTCCTTGCAAAGCAGTCAGCGTCGGTTCGCTAACATCAGCGTGACTCCTGACAAACAAAATCCCTTGAGACGCTTGCAGCTTTAAAGTTTCTACAGCCCGTTTTTTGACATCATCCAGAGTTAAACATTGCTTGCGTTCCCCCCAGATTTGAATACCCTCGAACAAAGTGCCGCTTTCATTCCATCGCGGTTCCCCCGCAGTCAATCGATTTTAGATTTTAGATTTTAGATTTTAGATTTTAGACTGAAGCATTGACCCCACGGATAAATTCGGGGGGCAAGTTTCATCGGATACAGGTTTTTATTTCTCCACCGATGAATCCGGGGGCTTGTATCCTGGATGCTTTCAGTCAAAGCCGAATCGAGATGAATGTGCGAATCCACAAAAGGAGGACTAACTAAATTGCCTTGAATGTCGATTTCGCGTTCGCCAAGTTCTGATACCCGATGCGAAACGGCGACTATTTGGTCATCCTCGATAGCAATATCAACCGTTGGGCGATCATCGCCCGCACCTAACAAACGACATTCGCGCAGAACAATGCTATACTTTTGCTCAGGCATGACAATTGCAGCTATTTTAATACTTGTAAACTTTATCCTTCCTAGTTGCGATTGGGCCTAGTGATTCCAAAATAATTCCCCAATCACTTGCGAACCCCCTCCTTCTCCTCCTCTGCGTCCTCTGCGCCCTCTGCGGTTAAAAAATCTTACTCAAAAATCACCAAAAAGAAAGCGCAACTACAAATCGCCAACATCAGACAATCTCAAACTCCAGATTGTGATTTTTCACAAAATCAAAAGTAAAATGGTCAACCACATTAGTATCGCTCAATTCCAGATTGTAAAAATCAACAAAATCCGCATCAAAATACGGCCCAGCGTGCCAAGTCCCCACATCTAACTTAATAAAACAATTGCCCGGAATCCGAAAAGCAGCCATATCCTCTAAACTCGGTTTATCGCTATCCCCAGGAGGCGCAACCGCCATCAACCAATCCTTCCCATCCAAAGAACCCAAACACTGAGTACATTCAACGTGCCGCGTAATTTTGCGAAACTTGCGACCTTCCTTATGGAGCCGCATAATGTAAAATCTAGGAACACCATTTTGCAAATTTAACTGAGCATCCTCAGCATCGAAAGACTTGCCATCAACAGCCGTAAAGATAACTTGACCGTAACTCCGAAAATTCTCCCGTGTCACCCATTGGGCAAACAACTGCTTAGTCGAAATTGATTCGCTCATAAATCCCAACACCCCCTCCCTGCTTTCCATCAAAAGCATTTTAATACAGTAACTCCTCTCTCTTCTCTTCTCTGTGCCCTCTGTGCCCTCTGCGGTTAATTAAATAAAAAAATCCAGTTCGCTTTCTCGATCGCCCAAAACACCCTTACAATCAAACTCAGCACACTGCTGCAAAAAACGAGCCGGAATATCAGGCCGAGCACCCCAATGCAAATGCAAATAAGAAGCGTGTACCTGACAAACTCCCCAACCTTCAGCAACCGCCTCAACCTCCCCCCGCTTCCCATACCTCCAACTGTGATAAACTGGATTACTCGGTTCAACAGTTAAATGCGATCGATGAAACTCATGTCCCCAAACCTCATCAAAAGCAGTTAACACCAAACTATCCCTCACCGCCACCGCTTCTCGGTATCCCAGCGTCAAACGCTTTCCCATCGCAGCAGCAGTTTCCAACACACCCACCCCTGGCCAAGAATTGCCATCGAAGTCTACAATAGAATCGCACAAATACATCAAACCGCCGCACTCCGCATAAGTCGGCATTCCCGAAAAAATCGCACTTCTTACCGCATCCCGAATTAAAACATTACCGCTCAATTTTTGAGCAAACACTTCGGGAAAACCACCACCAAAATATAACCCTTGCACATTGTCAGGAAAAACCGAGTCATCAAGAGGACTCCAAAACACCAACTGGGCACCCAACTCTTCCAACAAATCAAGATTGTCCTGATAGTAAAAATTAAAAGCCCGATCGCGCGCAACCGCAATCCTCACTCCAAATTGTTTTCCCAAACAGTTGACAACATCATTTTTTTGAGTTACAATTCCCGAAGGGAGACTGTGCCTACCCGAAAGTTGCTCAGACCCCTCACCCCCCCCATTTCGAGTTGCAGCCAACAAAGGCAAAAGTTGCTCCCAGTCAAAACTAACAGCAGCCAAATCAGCCAGTTTATCGATCGCAGCATGAAGATTCGGCAACTCCTCAGCAGGAATCAGCCCCAAATGTCGATCGGGAATAGTAACAGCCTCATCCCTACGCAAAACGCCCAAAATAGGTAAATTGATCGGTTTGAGAGCATCTTGAAGCAGTTCCAAATGTCGATCGCTCGCCACCCGATTCAGCACCAAACCAGCGAATTTAAGGTCAGGGTTAAAAGAACGAAAACCGTGGGCGATCGCAGCCACAGAACCAGAGAGCCTGCTGCAATCTATCACAAACAATACCGGCAAATTCAGCAAATAAGCCACATGAGCCGTAGAAGCAAAGGAAAAATCATAATTGCCTTCTTCTTTTCGATAATTAATCCCTGTATCCGTGTCGTGCCTTTGTGATTCCTGATTCCTTCGACTCACTCCATCAAATAGTCCCATCACCCCTTCAACTAAGGCATAATCGACATCTTGAATATGACGATAAAAACACTTTTTTACATAAGATTCAGACGTTAATACCGGGTCTAAATTCCGACAGGGGCGACCAGTAACAAAAGCATGAAACATCGGGTCAATGTAATCCGGGCCTACCTTAAAAGACTGAACATTCAAGCCGCGACGGATTAAAAAAGCTAAAAGGGCGATCGTCACAGTAGTCTTTCCCGCACCGCTGCGTTCGCCAGCAATTACTAAAGCCATAGTTCTAGGTTATTCACAAAAAATACATATTTAACGAACCGCGAAGACGCGTTAGGCGAAGCCGCGCGTAAGCGCTAGGGCGCGAAGGAAGAATGAGAAGAAGAGAGGTAATTTAGTGGCTTTTGGGAAGTAATTTAGAGTTTTGAGTTAAATAACAGGATTAATTCAAAACTCCTAACTTAAAATTCATAACTCCTAAAAAAGTAGGGCAGACATTGCCTGCCCCACTGAATATTAACTCAATCCGTCTTGCTTATTCCTTTCTCCTTTCTCCTGATTCCATCCATCCGTTACATCCGTTACATCCGCTACACAATCCGTTGCCGAACTTCTTTTTACCGCTTAGCCAACTTCAGCATTTGAGCCGTCACTGCCAAACTTTCTTCGTAAAGCACATCTCGGCCCCAACTCTGCAAGTGCTGGCCCAGCAACTGTTCCGTCACCTGATCGAACAGAGGACTCACCTGGTTAAACCGATCGGTTTGAGCGCCGCCCTTCGTTTCCATCCGCATACAGCCACCCGCTTCCGAACACAGCACTGTACCGCAGTCAGCCTTCTCGTTCGTAGAATTCAAACGCAGAGCAATCAAATCGCCCGCGACATCGCCCGAATCAGCAGTAGGAATAGCAGCCAACTCGGCTTCGACAACGCGTTCGTCCGGCCCGGCGAATTTAATTCGCTTGATGTGGTAATCGCCCTCTTCCTGTTTGAAAGCAACAGGACGCCACTGAAGCCGACTCGCCAGCCAACCCAAATACATCAGCGCTTGCGTAGAATTGTCCTGTTCGTAATCGATCGTCACCCGATCAATTTCCCGAATCGCAGCGCGACGTTCCGGGGCGTCAAAAGCCTCAGCAGCCAACTCCTGCCACGCGGCCAGCCGGCGCCAATTGAGATCCGCGATCGGAATTCCCTCCTCGATCAGACTTTGCATCAACAGCAATTCCGCTTCACACTCGGCAAAGCTGCTAGAGTCAACAATCACAGAACTGCTAACTGCCGCCAGCCGCTGGAACAAACCTCGATCGGCATCAGGATTCGCCTTCCACCACAGCAGCGTCGGCAAATCAGCGATAGTCAACGCCGTCACGATGCCGCTCACCCGTTCCAAAGCAGCTTCCGTACCGCGCAGCGTAATGTACTCGCAGCAGATCAGATTGCCACTGGTGCGCTTGTGAACCGGACAATAAGCAGCCACTTGAGCCTGCACGCCCGTATCTTCCCCCGCCGTCGGACACAGAGCAATAATCCGGCAGGGATTGGCAGCCACGATCGCGTCAGCCACGCCCGAACCCCCCGAACCCAAACCACTCGATCCCATCTCCTCGCCATTGGAATTTTTGCGAGCCACTTCTTCCCGCAAAGTCGCCAGCAATTCAGCGTTAGCTTTGCCAGTTCTCGGCAGTCCGTAAGCTTTTTGAGCAGCCCTGATGCTAGATGCCGTCATCGGCCCGGTAATACCGTCCACCGGCCCGTCGTAAAACCCTAGATCCGCCAATAACCGCTGAGTTTCTTCGGGTTCGTAGACTACAAAAGTAAAAGTTGTTGCCCTACTAGCGATCGGAAAATCGCCCTTCGACCCCGATTCTCTGTAACTTTCCCAAATTTGACTCAATTCGGCCTCTATTTGGTCGATCGACACATCTTTAGGACTTTGTAGCGAAACCAGAGGCGGAGCTTTCATCGGTGTCATCGTCATCGGTTTTTTCTCCTTTGTCAGTTTTTAGTCATCAGTGATTGGTCATTAGTTCAGTAGTCCTGGAGATCAGAAAATTTTAGACCCTAGTTTAAGCTCTCAGATTCATCTGTCCAGTAAATCTAAAATCTAAAATCTAAAATCTAAAATCGACTGACTCTTAAAGTCTGCGCCACTTGCGGCCATCTCTGTTAATTAGCAGTTCTGCTTCCGCAGGTTCCCAAGTACCCGCTTCGTATTTAGGAACCAAATCTTGGTCGTTGGACGATTCCCAAGCCATCAACGCCGGCGTTACCACCCGCCAAGCTTCTTCCACTTCATCAGAACGGGTAAACAAAGTTTGGTCGCCCAGCATACAATCAATTAACAGGCGATCGTAAGCATCCGAAGATGTCACCCCAAAGGAAGAACCGTAACTGAAATCCATATCCACCGTCCGCGTCCGCAAATCCGGCCCCGGCATTTTCGCCTCAAACCTCAGCGAAATCCCCTCGTTCGGATGCACGCGCATAGTCAAAACGTTAGGAGTAGTTTGTTGGGCCGCGGACTGAAAGATTAGCAGCGGAACTTCGCGGAACTGAATCGCAATTTCGCTAACTTTTTTCGGCAACCGTTTGCCGGTTCGCAGGTAAAAAGGCACTCCCTGCCAGCGCCAGTTGTCAATCATAAACTTCATGGCCACAAAAGTCGGCGTTGTCGAGTTGGGAGCCACCCCCGGTTCTTCGTGATACCCCGGCACCTGTTTGCCCTTCATCCAACCTGCGGAATATTGACCGCGAATCGCTGAGAACTCTAAGTTATTCAAATCTGCCAAGCGAGTTGCTTGCAGAACTTTCATCTTTTCGGTGCGGATGCTGTCAGCGTCGAGCGAGTTCGGCGGTTCCATCGCCGTCAGACAGAAAATCTGCATCAAGTGGTTTTGCAGCATATCCCGCAACGCCCCAGAGGATTCGTAGTAACCGGCCCGGTCTTCTACGCCTACTGTTTCTGCAACTGTAATTTGTACGTGATCGACAAATTGCCGATTCCACAGCGGTTCAAAAATCGCGTTAGCAAACCGGAACACCATTAAATTCTGAACAGTTTCTTTACCCAAATAGTGGTCGATCCGGTAAACTTGCTGTTCTTGGCAAACCTTCTGCACGACTCGGTTAAGAGCTTTTGCTGAACTCAAGTCGCGGCCGAAGGGTTTTTCAATTACTAAGCGGTGTTTTACTGGATCGACTAGCATTTGAGCCGCGCCCAGTTGCCTAATTGCTTCTGGGAAAAAGTTCGGGGAAACCGACAGATAAAATATGTGATTGCCGCGAGTTCTCCTTTCTTCGTCGAGTTCGGCTAAGAAAGCTTTGAGTTTTTCATAGCTTTCGGGGTTGTCAATGTCGCCCGGACAGTAGTACAAACCTTTAGCGAAATCTTGCCAAAATTCTTCATTGCCAATGCCGCCGCCAAATTCTTCAATGCCTTCGCGCATTTGCTCTCGGAAGTAATCGTGACTCCAAGGGCGGCGGGCAACTCCCACCACGGTAGTTTCCGGTGGCAAGCGTCGATCGCGCTTCATCTGATAAATTGCAGGTACCAGTTTGCGCTGGGTGAGATCCCCAGAAGCTCCGAAGATGACCAGAATTTGTGGTTCCGGCACTCGTTCTTTTCGCAAACCTACCCGCAGCGGGTTTTCAAGAATTGTGACCATGTTTCTATTTTGCTCCTTCTAAAGCTGACAGCCGCGCTAATACGGCTTGATAATTAGCAGTTATAGCGTTCGGCAACGAAATCTTGGAGTATTTCGGAGTATTTCTTAGTATTTCGCAGTCTGAGAATGCGTATCCATAACCATCATTCCTGTAAACGAAATGTACATCTTTCATGGTTGAAAAGCTGATTCGGTTCCCGTTGATGAGAACTTCACAACCGTTCTTGTTTGGGGTTTTCACCCGTGCGGTGTAGATTCCTGCTTTCACCTTTTTTCTATCCTTGTTGATCGAAACCTTGACAATATCGCCAGCACTGACATGATGAAACACATCTTTCGCCCTCTTGACTGCCGGGAATCCTGATGCGTTGACGCGCCGTGCTTGACGGTTCCCATGTCCTTTACAGGTAACAAGTAAAGGTTGATGGGTTCGCAAATTGATCGACTGCCCTGATTCCCCAATACAGGCGGCATCAATGCTGTGAGCCTTTTCTAACCCCTGAGAGCATCGGTTATATTTCGTTCTCCCACCCGTCCAGCATTTGACCGAATCACATAATCCTTTCGCCATTCGCACAATTGCGTAACGAGTCGCGTTGACTGCTGCCGCATCCTTCAAAGGTTGCTTTACTTGTTTGAGAATTCGATCTAGGGTGCTCGGCTTTTGTAATAAAAAATCTCTGATGTCTCGATCGCCTTTCGCCTGATTACAAGCATGGCAAGCCAATGTGAGATTAGAAACCCGATCGCTTCCTCCTTTTGATTTTGGATAAATGTGTTCGATTTCTAATGGCACATTCTCAGTGCCACAGTACGCACATTTTCTCTCCCATTTTTGCAACAGATATTCACGCACTTCATAGCCGAATAACGTCCCTTGCTGATACTCTATACCGTTGATTTCAGGATGCTGCAACTTCTGTATATCGAAGCGAACTTGCTCAATTTCAATGCACTCCACGGGGCAATACCGAATCAACCGCTTAATCCACGTCTCAACGGTTAAGACGCGGTGCCGAATGGAAGGTGCTAACCATCCTTCGGGTTTGCGGCGATCTAACCGCTTTTTGCGATACCGCAGATTGCGAGAACGTCTTCCCCGTCTGAATCCTGCCCGTTGCTCCAGGCCTGCTTTAATCGTTTCGCCACGATGCTGCAACTCCATCCTCCACACAATATCTTGACCGCATTGCAAGGCGAATCCGGTGAATTTTGACCCCGGATCTATCTTGATGGAATACAACTTTGTGACAGGATTTTGCACTCGCTCTGGCAAAATCAAAACGTAGGGATATTGGCGAAACACTTTCGCCTTCCCCTTTGATTGAATCTCTCTCGCACGAGCAGGATGAATCAGATCTAATGGCATTTTATCGGTATTCAAAAGAAACACATAATTTGGCATTTCTGCCTTCTCCACATATTGGGTTAAGTTTGCTTCGATCGGCTTGAGGGCTTGTTAATCGGTTTGGTGTTCTACCTTCAGAAACTAGGCGATGTTCCTCCCCTAACCGCTTGGGACTAGCAATCTCTATAGCTGAGAAAATCCCATTAAGGTTGTGACCTTTCAAGCGTCTCCACCTTCCTCAAGGGTGGGATCTGGCGTAGCAGGTAGATTAACTACTGAAGATTCGGGAAGACCCCGAATTACTCTGTTTCTTTGCTACTCATTTCTGCTAGTTGCTCGGCCAGATAGCTAATCTGTGCTTCGTAGTTAGGAATGGAAACTCAGCATTTAGGAACCAAAACAATTATCCATTCCGACTCCTAAATGCTTCTGCCTCTAAGGATACAGATATCACACTAGGCAACGGGTGAGAGCTTCTGCACTTTCTCTTGCAAGGAATCCATCAGGGATTGGAACGGGGTGACGAATTTATCAATCCCGTCCAAGAGCAAGTCTGCCATCACTTGGTCTAAGTTGATGTCGATGTCGGGATCTTTGAGACTTTCGATTAGCGTGTAAGCTTCTGCAACGTTGTTCTCAATCCGGGGTGCGACATCGCAGTGATCGAAACAAGCTTCAACAGTGTTCGGCGGCAAAGTGTTAACGGTGTCGGGGCCGATTAGTTCATCGACGTACATGACATCGCTGTAGTTGGGGTTTTTGGTGCTGGTGGAAGCCCACAGCAAGCGCTGCACTTTCGCTCCTTTGGCTGCTAAAGCTTGCCAGCGATCGCTCGCTACGATCTCTTTATACTTCTGGTAAGCTACCTTCGCATTGGCGATCGCAATTTTCCCCTTCACCGCTTCCAGTTTAGCTTTGGTGGAAATATCTGTGACATTTTTGAGTTTCTCGTCAATCTTGCCATCGATATTGATGTCGATCCGGCTCAAGAAGAAACTGGCAACAGAAGCAATATTGCTCACATCCAAACCTTTAGCCACCCGCGCTTCCAATCCGCGAATGTAAGCCCAGAAGGTTTCGACGTAGCTGTCAACCGAGAACAGTAAAGTCACGTTAACGTTAATTCCTTCGCTGATGACTTGCTCGACTGCGGGCAAACCTTGAGCGGTTCCCGGAATCTTAATCATCACGTTTTCTTTGCCGAGGGCTTGGTAATAGCGTATGGCTTCGCTAATCGTGCTTTCTGTGTCGTTGGCGATCGTCGGTGGCACTTCAATGCTAATGTAGCCGTCCAAACCCTTCGACTCTGCGTAAACGGGGGCGAAGATGTCGCAAGCGTTGCGGATATCTTCAAATACCAGAGATTCGTAAATCTCCATTACAGATTTACCCGCCCGGATGCCCGCTTCGATATCCGCGTCGTAAATCACATTACCCGCGATCGCTTTCTCAAAAATAGCCGGATTAGATGTAATCCCGCGCAGTCCTCGACTTTCAATCATCTGTTTTAGTTCGCCGGACTCGATCAGATCGCGAGTCAAATTGTCCATCCAGATACTTTGGCCAATTTCTTTGATTTCTAACAGGTGATTCGTTGGTGTTGCTGTCATTACTGTAACTCCTACAATTTGATAGCTGTTAATTGGGAATTTAGGATCGGGTCTAAAAGCATTGGGTCTTGCTTAGTTGTTAGTTGTTAGTTGTGATTTTTTGGTTTTAATCACCAATAACTAATGACCAATAACTAATGACTAATTACCAATAACTAATGACTAATGACTTCACTCTTGGACTGTTCTAGGATTGCGCGATCGATCTTGAATAAAAGACTCGACCATCGCTACATTTTCTTTACTGCCGATAATCAAGGGCGATCGCTCGTGCAGCTTGGTCGGCACAACGTCTAAGATGTCTTGAATGCCCGTACTGGCGCGCCCGCCGGCTTGCTCCATCAAAAACGCCAAAGGAGCAGATTCGTAGAGCAAACGCAATTTGCCCTCCGGTTGTTTGACCGTTCCGGGGTACAAAAACACGCCTCCCTGGAATAAAATCCGGTGGAAATCTCCCACCAAAGCCCCGCCGTACCGGGCGGTGTAGCCTTCGCTGCGGTGTACGTAGCGAATGTAGTCTCTCAAAGATTCCTCCCACTGCCAGAAGTTGCCTTCATTAACGCTGTAAATCGGGCCGCGATCGGGAACCTTAATGTTTTCGTTAGCTAGAATAAACTCGCCCAAACTGGGGTCGAGGGTAAAGGAATGAACACCCTGACCGATCGAATAAACCAACATGGTACTGGGGCCGTAGAGTACATAGCCAGCGGCAATTTGTTTGTGTCCATGTTGCAGCAAGTCGGAAGCAGAGCCATCTGCATCGTCCCCCTCTTGCTTGCGGATGCTGAATATGGAGCCTACATTGAGATTGATGTCAAGATTGGAAGAACCGTCTATGGGGTCGTAGAGCAGACTGTAACGCCCGATCGGACAGTTTTCGGGAATGTAGTAGGGTTTTTCCATTTCCTCGGAAGCCAAGCGGCAGACAAGTCCGCTTTGCTGGAAGACCGAGATAAACACTTCATTGGCATAGATATCCATCTTTTTGACGGATTCTCCCTGCACGTTCGTAGCCCCTGTAAACCCCAAGGCATCTGCCATTAATCCGGCTCTGCTGAGTCGCCTCGCGATCAGCTTGGCTGCGAGCCCGATGCGATTCATCAGAGCGCTGAGATCCTGAGCATCTGCTGAAAAGCTGTGAAGTTGCTGGAGTACGTGACGGGATAGAGTAGTGCAATCGCGGTCTAAGGCTTGCACCTGATCGATCGGGCCCAGTCGGGTTTCCCCTGTCGGCGCTTGTACCATGATATTGATAACCTCCCTGTCTTGCTGCTGTGGATTTGGGTTCGATGGAGTCCTTGACACTTGCCCCTAAATCGGCTAAGAGACCGATCGTCCCCCAACTTCTATCTTAGGAAGGGTTTTGCGAAAGGGCGCTAAACTTTAGGTGAATTTTAGATCCGCATCGAAAATTGAGGAGTTCGATCGACTGTTGAGTCGGGAATTGTATTCAAAATCACTAATTTTTTTAATTAACCGCTCTTGACGCTCTTAACCTAGAGGAATAGCAGAAGGAAGAAGGAAGATTGTTGGTAAGCTGTTGCACATTTAAACAGTGATACAAGCATTACCCTTGTTTTGGATTTTTCGCCCCCATTTAATTATTAAATGTCATTCATTTAAGAGGCTATGCAATAAATACTCTAGCTCTTCAAGTGATGTAAAAAATCGATTGACAATATATTCTTTTGTCGATTTTCCTACGAATTCAATTAAGTTATAGTCGGGTCGTATCGGCTCAATAAATAGGGGGAGCAGTTATTCTAGTTGCCAAGACAAGCCCAAGGGATGAAGAGAAGATTATTCGCGAATAATAGTAGAGAGAGAGGGAATAACTCGAAGTTGAGAAATTCGGTCCCGGACATAATCGAAAAAACTGATTCCCAACTGACGAGTAGTAGCAACAAGAGACATAAAAGTATCCCAAGCCCTCGTACCCTCAATCGTTTGAGTTGCATAGCTAATATTACGTCGCTGCACCATAGTTCTGGCAGCTAGCTCAGCCGGATTATTGTGTAAAGGTAATTCAGGATGCTCTAAAACTCTCAGCAACTCCGATACTTTTGTCGCAGTTAATTGTTTGCGCTCATCCAACAATTCATAGCCACTCGGAGTTTCAAAAAGCAGCCGAAATTTAGCCTTTAAAGGCTGTGCAGCTTCGGGACTGGGAGCATCTTTATAAGCTAATAATTCCCGATAATAATCCCAAAAATCTTCGATAAACTGCCCTAAAATTACTTGATGGCAAGGGAATACCGGGCTTAACTTCTTGTAATGCCTTCCCTCGTGTACCCAACATAACGCTCGCTCGGCAGTGATTAACTTGAATTGCGGAGCATCATCACAACAAAGAGTTTGTACGACTGGACAATCTGTTTGCTGATGGTAGAAGGCAATAGCTGCTGCTTCCTTAATCCGGGTCAGTTGTTGAACACCCAGTTTGGGTAGATACTTATTGAGTAGGTGATTAAACTGTGACTCACTCAACACCGTTTCTTGAGGTAATAGCTTGAGAGCATTCTGCCATTTAGTCGGGATTTTGAAGTCCCCAATTAGTGAGAATGTGAGTGGATTCAACAGGAATTCTAGTTCTCGTCCTGGCTGTAATCCTTTCAGGACAGTCAATCTGTCTTTATTCGCTGTTGTAAAGTAGACTGTATATAAAGGGTTGCAGATGATATTGGTAGTATGGTTTACTCCACCTACACGCGCACCAGTTTGGTCGAAGTGTTGCCTGCAGACTACTTGCTAGTCCTGAATCATAAACTTCTTTTTTCTCGGTTTCAAAACCTGAGTGGTTTTTGATTAACAGGTTGGATAAATAACCCGCTGATATAGAAATACCTAGATCTGCTAAAAACTCCAGTAGTTTGCCTTGCGTCATATTGCCACCATAGTACAAACTAATGATTAAGGCTTTGATTCCTGGTCCAAATTCTCCTTCGTAGCCCATTGGTAATTCTGCTACATAAGTTTTTCCGACTGAGGGTGAGTAATATTTCTGTTTGCGGAATAATATGTTGTCGGTTGCCAAGCTGATATCTTGGATGATTACTTGTTCGTATCCTTTAAATTCTGCATCTGCTGGTAGTTGGTATGCAAGGATATTCTAGTATTTCTTCTCGATCTATTTTAATTGTGGCGTTCTTACTGCCTTTGCTGTGCTTTTTTGGGGTTTTTCGTTCTTTCTCGCTATGAGTGCTGGCTTTTGAATCCTTTGGACTTGGCTTTGATGTCTGGTTTTCCTTGCTCTCCCTTCAATCGGTTATTTTCATCTTTTAACCGTTGATTCTCTGACTCCAAGTCTTTGACTTTTAATTCTAATTGCTCTATTAGGTTCAGTAATATCTCTACTGTGTGACGCATGGATTCGTCTGCAATACCTTTTGGGTCGATGGTTTGCAGTATCTTGAAGGATGACTTGTCTTGTGAAATAATCTTTGGCGTCATGTGTCCTATTTTATGACACTTTGTGTACTCTGCTTACTTTTTTTTCTCTCCTACCCCTACTTATTGAGCCGATACAAAATTAACTTTGAGTAAAATATCTGAGTTGCTTTTAGTTTTGGAGCATCCGGAATTACCTTTACATAATAACCCGGCCCAATTAGCTGCTAGAACAATCGTGCAGCGACGAAATATTAGTTATGCAACCCAAACTTGTGAAGGAACTAAGGCGATG
>NZ_JAUBTV010000004.1:0-76308 GCF_036705145.1 Microcoleus sp. B5-D4
CTCATTATTATCTCCGATGATTCACTTTTACTTCCTCAATCCGCGTATGTGCCAGTTGGGGGTGCGGAATGTGGGTTCAAAGCCAGGAAAGCGTCAAAGGATCTATCCACCTTTAAAAACTGGGAAAAACGGCAAAAAGCCCCCTTTTTTAGGGAGCTTAGCAACTTTCGTTATTGCTCAAAACAGCAATCCTACTGCGCCTTTAGCCATTACTTTTGAGGGGTTGCTACACCAACTTTGGGAATATCCATGATCGGTGCATTCACCCCAAGCATCAAATCGTTGGGATTAACCATCTCCACCAGAGGCTCGTTTAAAGCCATAATCAAACCGTCAGATTCAGCAGGAACAGGCGATCGAGCAAACTGAGGAGCAAACAATTGGCGGCCGCCACCGACACCAGACACCACCGCAACCAACAAAGCTGCGATCGCACTTCCACCCAAAATCCAAGTCCGTTTCGGCTTGCGTTCCACCCGTTGCAAAACCTTCGTCGCCAACTCCTCGGCAGATTGTTCCGCAGCAGGCACCGGCATTGCCTGAAAACTCTGCTGCATCATCAGCAGTCGCGAGTACAAACGCTTCGTAGTGGGGTCATTTGTCAGCCACTCCTCAACTTGCCGGCGTTCTGTCGCCGTCACTTCACCGTCGAGGTAGGCACTTAGCAATTCAAAGCGATCGCGCATCATAGTAGTTACATTGCCCTGGGCATAATTGTTGTTAGCTTGAGCTTCAGCGAGTGAATCCCCGACGCCTTGCTGATTCTGATTTTTATCGGATTCAAAGTTACCATTCATAATTTCAGACTTGCTCTAATTGGGGAATCACGCACTCGCTATTAGAATGATTTACTGCTTATTTATATTTTAAAATAGAAGTTTTGATGTCACAGCAAACTTCATCAAATCTTCTTAACCCGCCTCTGAAATTACTCTTGCTAATTACCATCAAGATATTTTTGCAATTCCAACTGCAATCTTTGGCGAGCTCTAGCAATTCTAGACTTGACAGTTCCCAGAGAAACTCCGGTCATTTCGGCTATTTCCTCATAGGCTAAACCTTCTATTTCTCTCAAAACAATGGTCGTGCGGAAGACTTCCGGCAAATCTGCGATCGCCACCCGCAACTGGTCGTAAAATTCTCTAGTCGTCAAATCTTCATCAGGCCCCGGACTGTCAGCCGGAATTTCCCAATCAACCTCGCCATCTTCCAGAGTACGAGGTACGTCGAGCGACAGCGGAGTTCGCACCCGCTTGCGCTTCCGCAACTCATCGTAAAACAAATTAGTGGCGATGCGGCTCAGCCAGCCCCGAAATTTAACAGGCTCTTGCAAACGGTTAATATTGCGGTAGACCCGAATCCAGACTTCCTGAGCCAAATCTGCTCGGTCTTGCCAGTCAGGTGCCAAATGATAGAGTACCCTGTCTACGTGGGACTGATACCGCTTCAACAGTTCTGAAAAGGCAGTGCTCTCAGGTCGATTTCCTTCCTGACACCGCAACACCAAGTCATAATTAGAGAGTTTTTCGGCTGGCAATTGCACTCTTTGAACGGTCGCCACAACCGCAGACCAGGACACGGAAATAAAGTCGCTCATCGGTGGAATTGGCTCATCGAACATTCCACACTTTTTGACGTTAGGAGATCGTAACAAGTTCCCCTCTTCAATCTCAAATCTCAAATCTCAAATCTCAAATCTCAAATCTCCCATCGATTGACTAATGCCCGACCACCTCGCACGCTCCAATACTAACCCAACTGCTAGAACCGTCAGCCCAATGTTCCTTTTTCCAAATCGGTACATTGTGTTTGAGCGTATCTATGGCGTACTGGCAAGCTGCAAAGGCTGAGTCCCGGTGGGGACAGCCAACAGCCACCAGTACGCTGATTTCGCCCACCTGCAAGTGTCCGACGCGGTGGTGAATAGCGACCCGATTGACATCGACCCACTGGCGGCGGATTTCAGTAGCAATTTGCTGGAATACTCGCACCGCCATCGGTTCGTAGGCTTGATATTCTAGGGAAACTACAGCTTGACCGTCGGTTTGGTTGCGGACTGTACCGCTCATCATTACCACGGCTCCGTTCGCGGGGTCATCTGCCAAAGCGTATATTTCCTCTACAGACAACGGCGCTAAGGTAATGGCGAAGCTGTCTGATTCATGGCGTTGAGGAATTGTGCCGATCGAAAGTGCAGCGAAGGAGTTCATTGCCAAAGAAGTGGTGCTGGATAAGTTAATTGATCTTGACACAAATCAAGTCGCGATGGATTTGTCTTGCATTCTTGTCGGGGACACTGGGAGGCTAATTTTTAGACCCATCTCGTAGCACGGGCATGGGCCCGACGCCATCGCCCCGAACTTCTGCACCAGTGCGATCGGCTACACTATGACTGGCCCGAAGCAAATTAAGATCGTGCTTGAAGACAAGCCGGATGCTTGTTCGATAGAATTAACTGCCGATATTGCTGTAGCAATTCAATAAATAAGCACCAAAATAAGTAGTGTCATTCGCAACTCAGTACAAGCCATTCCCCACCCCAATCGATAACTTCGTTCCCTTTGTAAGGACACAGTTAAGTTTAATTCTGCCCGGAGTTCTGATCCGCGTCGGCAAAATTGTTAGCAGTCGATGTAAACTTTATTTATTTTTTTGTTCCGGAAAGCTACATCAATGACATGATATACCTGTGCAGGGTTCAGGAACATTAGCCAATACTCGGCAAAAGCAAGACCTTAACGCCCTTTTGTGGCTTTTATGAAACATAAGTTAATAATTTGGGCTGTTAATTGAGGTTTTGACCTGAGTCTGTACCAAGAAAGGTTAACAACAATCACGAGGAAACTATGGAAGCACTAGCATTGAGCCACTCTTTTGTTGCTTATGAATCTCCAGAGTCCGAACTCCAAGTCAAGTCGTTAGACCAACTGGGCTTGAAAATTCCTAATTCTGCATGGATAGGCGTTGCAGGTATGGCAGTAGCCCTATCTGTTCTGAGTGTCGGTGGCGAAGCCCAGGCAGCAGGTTGCTACCGCAAACACTGTGGCCATCGCGCTCATCACAGCCATCACAGCTACGCCAAAGTTGTCACGAATGGCGGCCGACTGAATATCCGCCACCGCCCCAGTAGCTGTTCTGGTGTAATCGGCAAGTTATATTATGGAGACCACGTAAAATTGACCGGTCGTTACAAACACGGCTGGGCCCAACTGAAAGGTGGTGGCTGGGTGTCTGCGTCCTGGCTTTCCTAACTCTTAACTAGAGCAATTTGTTTCTAGAAAGAGTTTTAATCGTTACCCGGTAAGACCGGGTAACGATTATTGTAAAGAGGCGATCGATCTTGAAAATTAGGGAATATCCGAAATTCATGACTAACAACTAACAGCCTAAACTTTACCCCCGCCGATTAGATAAAGTAATGCCATCCGCACCGCCACGCCGCTGGTAACTTGCTGAGAAATCAGGCTAAACTGGGCATCGTCCATCAAATCCGAACTAATTTCCACGCCACGGTTAACCGGGCCAGGGTGCAACACCTTCACATCCGGCTTGCAGAGTTTCAGCCGATCGCGCGTAATCCCGTACAAAGAATGGTACTCTCGTAAACTCGGCAGCAAATGGTCGCTCATCCGTTCCTTTTGCAGCCGCAAAGTCATCACAAAATCAGCATCGGCCAAAGCAGGTTCAAGCTGCCAATGCAAAAATAACTTGCCTTCCCTACCATCGCCACACTCAGCAAACAACAGCGGCAGCAAAGTCGGCGGCCCGGCCAAATGAACCTCTGCCCCAGAAGCCGTTAGACTCCAAATATTAGACCTAGCCACCCGTGAATGCAAGATATCCCCCACCACAGCAATTTTTTTGCCCGCTAAAAGTTCCAGCCGCGGACGTTCGGTATCTAACAGAGCACAGATAGTAAATAAGTCTAGCAAACCTTGCGATGGGTGTTCGTGCTGGCCGTCTCCAGCATTGAGAACGCTGACTCTCGAACCCAAGCGATCCATTTCCGAAGCAATCGTGCTGGGAACTCCAGCTTGTTCGTGCCGGATTACCATCAAATCCGTTCCCATCGCCAGATAAGTCTTAGCCGTATCCAGAATAGTCTCCCCCTTCGTTAGAGAAGAGCTTCCCGGCGTAAAATTTAGCGTATCCGCCGACAGCCGCTTCGCCGCCAACTCAAAACTATTGCGAGTCCGGGTAGAAGGTTCAAAAAACAAATTCGCGACCACTTGACCCTGCAGGGCCGGCACTTTCTTCGTGCGGCGGCCGAGCACCTCCCGAAAACTGGCCGCAGTTTGCAGCACTGTATCGTATTCGTCCGAGGTAAAATCAGCCAGAGTGAGAATGTGTCGCCTTGTCCAAGTCATACAATTTTAGATTTTAGATTTTAGATTTTAGATTGACTCAATCAGGACGGACGATGGGTTTGGAACTTGCTGGTACGCCCGCTGTGCTGTCGCCTTTGAATGTTCGATCGACATTTAGGGGTGGCGATCAACAGTATCCAACAATTTTTGATCGCTTTTGCGGTGAGTAGAGCTATAATCAGTTTATGTAGTTCACATCCCACTCTCACAGCGAACCCAGCGTCGAAGGTGAAACAGGTGTGGTTTACCCGCAGGAAAGCGGAAATTACGCTGTAGCAGCGAAAGCGCAGTAGTTGCAGTTTCTCCTACGCAAACTCAGCCTTTTCGAGAACAAGCCGAGCGCAGCCCTTGCATCTACTACTATGTGGAAACAATTGAGGCGGCAAACCTTCCACTGCCGATCGACAGCATACAGTGCGACATTTCACAGATGATTAATTCTTTGAAGTCGGTCTTGACTATTCAGTCTTGCTTATAGGGCCTTGTCAAAACGAACAGTGTTGAGATACAAGTTTAATATGTAGCTTCCCGACTAAAATCTACACGTATCTTGGCTAGACTGTTCTTGGCGAAACTGCGATAAAGAGTGTGCGCTGGGAAGTGGTAATTACACAAGATTTAAACAATTCAAGAGGTATTATGAGCCAGAAGGTGATACAGCCGATGGTTAAGTTCCAGCGTCAGGTGCATTCTCTCGTCACGTCTGACATTATCAAGCCCACAGACAGTATTTGGAAAATTGCTCTGCTTTACGGCGACGAATGGCCGTACTGGAAACAGCAATTGTTAGAGTTTGATTTTTCTATGCAAGACCCCGTGAGCGAGTTGATAGCTGTAGAAGCTTGGGACGAGGAATAACAGAGGAGACGGAGGACTGGGGTGTCGGAGAGAAATTTCGAGGCGATCGGGTAAATTTTCTTTGATGAATTTTCCGTTGCTAGCTTCTTCCCTCTTCCCTCGGACCTTTGCTCTGTTCCTAATGACTAATGACTAATGACTAATGACTAATGACCAATGACTAATGACTAATGACTAATGACCAATGACTAATGACTTCTGACTTCTATTAAAGGGAAGCTGCTAAAGCTCGAGCTAATTGTTGAGCTGTTTGAAAGCGATCCCCAGGCTTAGCAGCCGTGGTTCGCAAAATGGTCTCTCGCAGCTTGGGGGCGATAGTCGGAATATTATCGAGCTTAAACCCGTAACCTCCAGCTATTTTCCCGTAAAAGTTTTGAGGGCTTTGGGCCGTCAGCAAAAAAATCAAAGTAGGCCCAATAGCATATAAATCCGACTGAGGGAGAGGCTGTCCCCGGTCTTGTTCTGGTGCGGTGTAGCCTTCAACGCCGATGCGAGTGCCCGGAGGAGTGCCGATTTCTTTAACGGCTCCAAAATCCAGCACTGTAATGCGATTGTCCCGGTGCCGCACCAGCAAATTAGCAGGTTTAATATCCCGGTGGACGATCGGGGGTTTTTGAGAGTGAATGTAGTCCAAAACCTCACAGGTTTGGATCATCCACTCTATTGCTTGTTGGGGAGCAACAGGCCCGCGGTTGTAGATGCGTTTTTCTAAATCCTCGCCGTGGAGCATTTCCATCACCAAGTATTTTTTACCCCCTTCCACAAAAAAGTCAAAAAACTGAGGAATTCCCGGATGGTGGAGGGCCTTGAGAGTTTTAGCTTCACGTTCAAACAGTTCTTGAGCTTTGACTATTTGAGCCATGTCAGCATTCATTTCCTTGAGGACTACCAGAGAAGCTGCGGGGGAACTTCCGGGTTTTTGAGCTTTTGCTTTCTCTCGATCCCAGGCTAAAGTCGTTGTCCCCATACCGCCTTGGCCCAAAGTTCTCAGCACTTGGTAGTGTCGGACAGTGCGATCGACTTTAATCGGTTCGCCGCAGTGGATGCAGAATAAATTCCCCGGCGGGTTTCCCGCGTGGGTACACCTCGGTGCCACGAGATTGACGGTGGGGTTCGCCTTAATTTGGCCGCCGAGTTCAATAGTAATCACTTGGAAATGCAGAATTGGGCCGCCCCGCGCCAACTGGATCATGGCACCGTCGGATATCCAACCCTGAGACATGAGAATACCGTTAACCAAAGTGCCATTTGTCCCGGAATTGACTAAGTACCACTGACTGGATTTCCCGCTATTAACTCTTTGCAGTTCCAGATGCTGCCGCGACACTAGAGCATTGGGGAGCACAACGTGATTTTCAGGAGAGCGACCGATGCGAATAATGGATTCGCTCTCGAAACTCCACTGTTGCAGGGGGGTCTGTTTTTCTGGATCTAAAAGAGTCAGCAGCATTTTCGATTGATGTGGTTGAACTCCCTGATTTGGCAGTGAGAGTGGGCGGGAATTTACAGATTTGGGGCGTAGGGCTTTGAAAAATTAGAAATTAAAAATTACTTATGAGCTTCACAGGTTAGTTTCAGGAAAACTTTATAATATCCTGATTATGATTAAAGATTCCATAAACAATTAAGTTATAAATAGTTTTTTGGGAACAATTATCCGTAAAATTTCTGAGGGGTCGATCGCTCCTTAAAACACAGTCGATCGATTTAACACTTGAAACTACAAAAACTAGGTAAACAATCGCTAAACTTTTACGTAAATTTGCTGGAGCAGCAGGTTGTGATTTACCCCCACATCTATAGGTAGCGCGGGCACTTCCTGCCTAGGCCCAAATTGCCCCAAGAGCGATCGAGTATAAAACAGATGTCGCATCAGCCCGCCTGCTGACCGAAAGAATCCAGGATACCCGCCACGTGATTCATCCGTCCAGAAATAAAAAACCTGTATCAGATGAAACTTGCCGAACGTATTTATGCGTGGGGTCAATGCTTCAATTCTTTAATCTAAAATCTAAAATCTAAAATCGATTGACTCACTTCATTGTAGTTGATTTTTTTTCATTAGACTAACTATTTTTGTAAGTGAAAGCTCTTTCAACTATGATGAATTCACTTATTGTCAAGCAACTTTTTCCGGTAGATTACCTGAACAGAGTCTCAAAAATAAAGATACTGATAAATGGTTAGTCCTCCACAGCTTTTAGGAAATTGTATGGGTCTGTAATCAGTTTTTTACAACTCAAACCGAGGCTGTTTTAACACCGGATACCTCTGAACAGAGCGAGCAGTAAAGCCTTGCCAGGAAACGGCAGAAGCTGTTTTTTTTATCTGCAACAATTGCAGGTTTAACCCAGGCAGTCACGGGGGAAAGCGCCACCTTTGGAAAAGTTGGCAGCATCCAAATTCTAAAATCGAAATGCGCCAACCTGCGCCCGAATGATAATTGCCGTGATATTGTCGTGACCGTTGCGTTTGTTGCCCAGTTCAATCAACTGGGCAACTCCCAGGTCGAGATCAGCTTGGGGATTGAACAGGGGTTCGAGAGTGTTCTGCCAGTGAGTTTCCAACAAATCATTATCTGTCAGGCCGTCCGAAGCCAAAATTAATAAGGTATCTTCGCACAAGTCTAAAAACTGCACCTCTGGCTTGAGAAAATTACTGTCTCGCGGGCCGATGGCTTGAGTTAGTTGATAGGCGTCGGGACGGGCATAAGCAGTTTCCGGGTCAACCCCGCGCTTAATTTCGCGCTGCCCTACTTCGTGGTCTGAGGTGATTTTTTCTAGGGTTTGTCCCTTTCTCAGTCGGTAGAGGCGGCTGTCGCCGACGTGGGCAACGGCGAATTGGGTGTCTTGAACTAAGACTGCGACTAGAGTTGTACCCATGCGGGCGCTGCCGGAGCGTCCGTCCTTTTGATTGATTTCAAAGATGGCTTTGTTGGCTAGCAGCACTCCCTCGCGGATGGTATCTGCCGGAGGTAGTTGATTTTCCCAACGGGTTTGAAAGAATTCTCTGAGAGTTTCAGCCGCTAGTTGGCTGGCTACTTCTCCCCTGTCGTGTCCGCCCATGCCGTCGCAGAGAATGTAAAGCCCTTTGGTTTGAAAAATGCGACCGAAGGAGCTTTCGAGTTTGTTGAGCTGAGTCCAGATGCTGAAGAAGTCTTCGTTGTGGTCGCGGGTGCGGCCCACATCGGTGAGGCCTGCGTCTTCTAAGCTGTAAATCTGGAGTGGCATGGGCTGGGTTAAGACCTCGCCAACTTCGGGGGGGGACTCGTCGGGGCTCCGGTAATGCCTGCGCGTCGGGGTTGAGCTGGGTGAAGGTGCGGGTTGGAGTTCGAGAGGAACTGTTTCTAGACGCGATCGCAATTCTTCGATCGTGTTAATCTCGCCTCTGTACATTTGTTGCAGCAGCTCGAGCAATGCGCCAAACTGAGTGCGATGATCGGACTGGCTAAATATCACCTGCCACAATTGCCCCAAATCTACCAGTTGCAGGTTGGAGCCGGCCGGTTCGGGATAGAGGTATTGCAGCCGCAAAGAAGCCAAGGAAAAGGAAGAGTCGGGGTTGACTCGCAAATTTGTCAGTTCCAACAAGCTTTGCCGACAGCGCCAGGGTTCTAGGGCAGCCCATAGTTCTGTCATTTCGTGCAACCAGTATAAAATTTGCTGGGTGGAAGTTTCGGGTTGATTCCAGCGTTCTACCAGCAGTGGCCATTGGGAACAGTCTTCTAGCAGCAGCACTGCCTGTTCGTTGTCTGACCAGCTATCGTGAATTACTGGCAGGTTTTGAGAGAATTGCCACCGGAGTGCCAGATAAGGTTCAGCTATGCCTTGGCAAAGCTCTGCTAAGGCGGAATTGGTTGAATTTTCTCCGCCTTTGATTGCTGCGGTATAGGGGGATGTTCGTCGGGCGACGCTGGCAGAGTTGGCTGCTAGCATGGCTTTGAGGGGTGACATTTCCAGGGGCTGACAGTCCAATACTGTGACTGCTACTGTGTCTGAGCGTTTTCTCGGCGGCACGGTTTCTAGGAGTTGGTAGCGCTGCTGAGTGTCTAAATAAGCTCCTGCTTGCTGGGAAGGGATTAAATATTCTGAATTGGGGATGGGGAATTCTGGAGATTGGGGGGAGATGTCAGCTATGTTTGGGCTGTCGGGGTTCTCGGTTGCTTCCTGGATTTGTTGAGGCTGTGGTGCGGTTGTAAAATGCTGCTGTGATGGGGTTATTTCGCGCTCTGGTGCTGTATTAGAGCTTTTTTCTGTTGTTTGAAAGGATGGTGGTAAGATCGCCCCCACGGCTACCACAGCGTCTATTTCTGGGCTGCTGAATTCGGCGACTTCGGTCAGTGGAGAAGTTGGTTCGACTGCTGTTGGGGGTTCGGCTGGGGTGGTGATTTTTGTTTTAATGGCGTCTGTGATTGGTTCTGCAGAGTTTTGGGGCGATGGGATTTCTGGAACCATCTCTGGTTTTTGGGGAAATTCGGCTGGGGGTATGGTTGACTCGTCTGCCTCGACTGCTGGAAAATTCGATCGACCGCAGATAATGGCCCGCCACACTTGACCTGTTGCGACGCCGCAATTCTGACATAATGCGGCGCTAAAAGCGACTTGGGCACCGCATTCGTGGCAAGGTTTGTAAATTAGGGAATTTCCGCATTGTTGACAAAACTTGTTTGGATTGGGATTTTCAAATTGGCAGCGGGGACACAGAAGCATAGGGGTTTTAAATTGGAGATGGGCGATCGAGTGAAAGCGGTGGGGATTGTTGGGTTTTGGCCTGTGAGTTAGGAGTTATGAGTTTTGGGTCTGACTCGCAACGGATAACTCCCATTGCCCTATGCCTTATTTTATCGGGATGAATTCAGAAGTAAGATATTTCTTAGAACTGAGATGTTGCATCCGTGTCAGGAATAGGCCTCTTAAGCCCTATCCACAAAAATTTCTCTCGCTTCAGGGCCCCAAAAGCCAGCTCCACCGGCGCGAGCGAGTGCGGGCCCGACAATAAAAGTTATCTCATGAGTGGAACGGGCCGGAGAGCCCGTTCTTAACAACGGTGCAATATCTCAGTTAGAACTGATATCTTGCACCATTGTCAGCAACAGGCAAGATGCCTGTTCCACAAAGAGTGAATTTTCTTGTGGAACAGGCCGGAAAGCGCAACAGGCAAGATGCCTGTTCCACAAAGAGTGAATTTTCTTGTGGAACAGGCATCTTGCCTGTTCTTAAGAATGGTGCAATATCTCAGTTAGAAGGGATTTGCTGTAGAATCTTCTTGGAAAATGGTTTCTCGGGCGATCGACACAATGGTGGAAAGGGGTACTTCACAGAAATATTTCCGCCGGAATTGTTCTTCGGAGAGTGCTGCTAGGAATTGCGCTGCAAAACGGGCGGCGATAGGGGAATTTGGCACGGAGGATTGGATGGATTGGCTATCTAATAAGGATTTGGGGATTTGATCGGGCGCGTCTTGCTGCTGTGCGGTTTCGAGTTGTCTGGTGATGTGGAAAGCTCGATCGCGATAATTGATTTTAAAACCGAGATATGTTAGGGTTTTGAACCCTAGTTGCAGGGAGGTGTCGCTGATGCCGAGTTTTTGGCGAAGTTGCTGTCTGGTGACGGGTTTTTTGGTGCGGCTGAGGTATTTGGCGATGCCGATTAGCTGTTGGCAGATTTGCTGTGGGGGTACGAGTGGGGGTAAGGTGTAGGCGATCGCGAGTTTTTTCTGAGTGTGCTGTGCTTGCCGAAACCAGATCCGCAGTTCGTCCCAGCTTGCGGGGCATTCTTTGAGGACGATCGAGTTTTCGCGATCGACCTTTTCGGAATTGTAAACTAGATTGTCGATCGGCATTTGAAATTCTAAGTTTGTGCTAGCGCCTAACAACTCTTCCTCGTTATTTCTATTGCGCCAGTCTACAATCCAATCTATTTGAGTCGGGGAATTTATTTGGTTGTCTTCCGTGCGTTCCCGCACTGCTACGAGACGCACTTCATACCGCGATTTGTAAGTATTAAAATCTAGTTCAACGGTGACATCGCAGCGGCCTTGGGGAACTTCGTTTTGATTGTGTCCCCACCAAATGCCGGGAAATCCCATATCGGTAGATTCATCCCTAATTGTAAATTCGGTTTTAAGATATTCTACTTTTTGCCCTTTCAAATCCTTTATTTTTTGATTCCAGAGATTTTCAAACCAGCAGTTTTCAATCAGCAATTTGGGTGCGGGGTTGCCCATACCGCACGGTTCGAGCAATTTTAGTTCTTGAAATAAGTCTTTGCCTAATTCGGAGACAGTAATTTTTAGGTCTGCTTGAACTGGGGCGGCTGTTAAACTATCTGTACTGTATTGTTGTCGCAGTTGCTGATTTACCGCATCGGTAAATAGGGGGATATTTTCAACGGGGAGACTCAATCCGGCGGCGAAGGGATGACCACCAAATCTGTCCAATAAATGCGCTTGGTCTTTGACTAATTGGTAAAGGTCAATTTGATTGGCAGAACGGGCGGAACCCCTGGCAATTTTGCATGGGGAAAGTGTTTTTGATTCTGGATCTAAGAAAGAGGTAAATTGCGTTTCGGGGGAATTTTCGTTAATTTCTTCGCTTCCTTCTGTGCTGAATAAAATCACGGGGCGGCCGTATTCTTGGGCGATTTGTCCCGCTACTAATCCTAATACTCCTACGGGCCATTGGGGGTCGCTGAGGACGATGACGCTAGTAGTTGAGAGGTCGAGTTTGGCTAATTTGTAGGCGGCATCTTTGGCAACATCTTTTTGTAAAGATTTGCGCCGGGAGTTGGCAATTTCGGTTAAATTTGCTAGTTCTTCGCAGCGTTTTTTGTCGCGGCTGGTGAGGAGTTCTACGCAGAAGCTGGCGTCACCTTGAATGCGGCTGACGGCGTTGATTCGGGGGCCGAGGCCGAAGGAAATGTCGGTTGGGCGATCGCCCGATCTTTTGCACAGTTCGAGCAATTTTGCAACTCCTGGGCGGGTGGGATTTGTGAGTTGTTTTTGCAGTTGTTCGATTCCGAGTTGTGCTAGGTAGCGGCAGTCTCCTGTGAGTTGGACTAAATCGGCAATTAAGCCGATCGCTACTAATTCTAATAAATCTGCGATCGGGCGCTGCGGAATATCCGGTAATGTGTGATATAATGCTTCAATTAATTTGTAAGCTACTCCCACTCCTGAAAGGTTAAATAGTTGGTGGTTTGGGGGAAAGTAGCGGGGATTGATAATGGCTGTAGCTGGCGGGCGATCGTCTGGTAATGTATGATGGTCGGTGATAATTGTATCGATGTTTAAGCTGGTGGCGTATTCGATTTCGGCGATGTTTGTACTGCCAGTATCGCAGGTAATAATTAAGCTAATTCCCGATTTTGCTAAGGCGTCTATTCCTGTGATATTGAGTCCGTGAGATTCGGTTAAGCGGTTGGGAATGTAATAAATTAGTTGGTCATTTTGAGTAAAAAATTCTCCCAGTCCATCCCACAAAACGGAGGTTGAGGTAATGCCGTCGGCGTCGAAGTCTCCCCAAATTGCGACTTTTTCTGCGCTGTTTCGTGCTTGCTGGATTCTTTCTATCGCCCAGTTCATTTCTAGTCCGAATTCAAAGGGACTTGCTGGTTGGTAAAGTTGGGGATTCAAGAAACCGGGTATTTGTTCGGGGTTGTGAATTCCTCTATACCAGAGAAGTGCAGCGGCATAGTTTCCGGGGAGTTCTGGTGCATGGTTTCTGACAGCTTGGATCAGCCAAGCTGGGGGCTGGGATAGGGGTTGAGTTGGCAAATTTTGAAGTATTTCTGTCATAAGTTATTTCATTAATTCCTGTAGGGGCGGGTTCACCAACAATCTTTCATTCACATCCACAATATCTATAAACCCGCCCCCACCGGGCGACTAATAGTTGCATAGTACAAGATTTGAATTAAATAAATATTTCATCGATTATAGCAAGATTTGGCAGCCAATCTGTAGGAGTTTCTGCGAGAAGATCGGGTGAGGTAATTTTTGTGTCTGTTGTGCGGTTGCAGCGAGTGGCAAATTGACAGGAATCGCAAAGATTGGAACTAATTTCTACTTGGGGTAAGAATTCGCCGCCTTCGGTATAGCGCTGTCGCCAGTCGGTTAGCTGCTGCAATAGGTGGGTTAAATCTTGTTTTGTGCGATCGTGTTCTGTTTGGTTGTAATCAAATGTGAGTTTTTGCGGCGGTTCTTCTCCTTGCAATTGTACGAACCAGTATGTCATGGAAACTTGTTCGGGGGAATAGTCGCTGGTTTCTACTAACACGTATAAATAGAGGCGAGTTTGCCAACTTTCGGCTATCCATTTTGATTTTTGAGGGCGGGGATAGGTTTTCCAGTCGAGAATTTTGGCGGCGTTTGGTTCTGCTATTAGCAAGTCATAGATAACGGTGAATAGGTAGTCTTGGAAAATTAGGGTGCGGGGGTGTTCGGCTTGGCGGAAAACTCGCTCGCTATTTTCTGAATTGGCGAAAAGTTCGGGTGCGGTGTTGATAAATGCTGCCACACAGCGTCCCAGTTCGGGGTCTTGTTGGATGATGAATTCAATGGGAAGTCCGAGTTCTCGCTGCTGCATTAATAGGTGAAAGTGGCTTCCCCATGTGAGTTTTTCTTTGTGTTCTGGGGATGCGGTGGTGGCTAGGAGTTCGAGGTAGCTGTGTTGGAATTTGCGGGGGCATTCTTTGAGGATTTTGAGTTGGGTTTGGGAGAGTCGGAGCATTTTTTTAGGATTTTATCTTTTATATTTTTTATGCTGGTAAGCGAGGCGATTAATCTTTTTTTGGACCGCAGATTGAGGCAGATGACGCAGATGCACGCAGATAATTTTGATCGCATTTTTGGAGGAGAGTGCGATCGCCCTTGTCTTTCCCAAGTGCGATCGCTTATCCTTCACCCCAAGCACTTAAAAACTCGACTTGATTGTACATTTCCTCTGCAGATTTACTAGCTATAATTTTTAGCAAGCGACGCAATTGTTCCCCAACTGAATAATTCTGCTGTCCCAAAATTATCCCCATATGTTCTTCCCCTTGCGTGCTAAAATTAGTATGCAATCGATAAAAATCCCTAGTATTAAAGCTATATGTTACTCGATGATTTTCATGAGCCCAATACAAAAATTCTTCATCGCTGCGAGACAGCATTCCTATTTCTGCAACAGAAATAACATCAACACTCCGCAGGCGTAGAGCATCAAGCAGAGCCGAATTCATCGCATCTTCGTCTAGCAGCAGTAGAATAAGGCTCATGAATTTGTCTGGAGGTTTTTGTAGTGTAACTCTGCTAACTTCTCGTAAGCTTCTTGTTCCTCAGCTAAATCTGTATCAATCTCTTCTCGATTAGCATGATAATACGTTAAAGCTGCATAAACTTGTGCGATCGATAAGTGAGTCATCAGCCTAGCAATTTCTTCCGCACTGTTACCCTGCTTGTACAAAACGGCGATGCGGCGGACAGAAGTACCAGTTTCAGCAATAATCGGACGGCCGCCTCGAAGGTTGGGATCGCGGATAATTAAAGTCCCGATGTCTACTACAGTTGTTGTCATACATTTTCTCAAGTCACTTAACTTGATTATATAGATTTCTTCTAAAAATGTGTAACTGTTTATGCCCATGATGGTTCTCTTTAAGCGATAATTGCGTAAAGAATTGAGAAAAATTAAGAGCCATTCCCTACGGGATAGCTACGCTCGCGCGTGCTTTTCGCCAACCTCTCTACAAATTCCCAATTTGTTGAGCAAACCACATCGCCGCCGTCCCATTTCCCTCACCCAAAAGTTTCAAAGTCTCCGATAGTAAAGCAATTGGCAATCCCTCAAGCGCACCGGAAATTTCGCATTGCTGATATTTCCCGTTTTCCTGCAAGCGAAATGCCAAAACTCTCTCGCCCTTAATATCTACTACCCAATACTCAGGAATTCCCAAAGCAGCATACAACTGCTTTTTTTCATCTAAATCGCTGGCCAAAGTCGTATCGGAAGTTTCTATCACTAAATCGGGAATTCGCGATTTATTTAGATTAAGTCGGCGCGGTTCCCCTTTTTGCCACTGGATGAACTCTCCGCCGACATATAAAATGCGATCGGGCGCACCTCCTCCCACCTTTGGCTTCTCAATTACACATCCACCCAAATCATCGAAAGCTTGTCCTCCTTTGCTGACAAACCAGGCGTAAAATACCAGCGTCAAGAGGTTGTTAAATCTGGCGTGCTGAGGCCCTTCATTACCCATATCTATCCAAAGATATCCTTCGTAAAAAAATATTCTGGCTTCCTCCAAAGATGGATCTTCGCAGGCTGCTACATAATCTTCCCATGTCGCGGCTTGCCATTGAGGAATTTCACCCACTTGAGGCAAGATGAATTTTACAGTTGTAGAAGTCATGATTGAAAAGCAAATTGAGGATATTTTTATCCTAACTTAAGTCGCTATTTATAGCCGAAGGAAGAAGGAAGGCACTACACGGATGAGGACACGGATACACGGATGAATTATCGAGTCTGAGTCATTCTTAAAAAGGAAGAAGGAAAATACAAGAAAGATCGACTTGCAGTCAGACGAAGGGGGCGGGCACGGGGGCACCGCCCCTACAAATGACGATCGCAATCCTTGTGCTTATCGAATTGCTGTGGGCGCCGCAATTGGTACTTCTAAGTCGGGTTGCAAGTCAAAGACTACGACAAGTGTTGCTTGAGGCATCAGTTGACGCAGACACAGCAAGTGTCCGTCAGCATCCGATCGACTGCGAAATCGCCCCACAATCGCCCGCTGCATACTGGGCATGAGTTTGGCGATCGCCCAAGGGTAAAGGCGTTTTTGGTACGCGATCGCCCCAGGATTCGCTGCCAATCCCTGTTGATAACCGTTTTGTGGCATGATGGTTTAGTATCCTCTATGGACTACAGGAAAGGGCGTTAGTAAGTCTCTTGCCGGAAATCGACTAACGCCTCTACTACTATGATTAAACACCAAATCGGTCATATCCGTCAACTATTGACGGTAAAACTTAACGTTTTGTCCATCAAAAGGTTCGGTCAGCTATGGATCTGAGAGCCTTAAGAGAACGTGCAGGGCTGAAAATTATAGACGTAGCACATATACTAGAATGTGCGGAATCTTCAATTCGCAACTGGGAAAAGGGTCGAACATTGCCAAAAATGGAAGTTTGGCAAGTATTCCGAATGCGGGACTTGTATCGATGTACCGAAGCGGAGTTAGTGCTAGCTGTCAAAAAGTCAATGCCGATGGAAAAGAAAGAACAGACAAAACTGACGGAGTAACAATAAATTGCTTTTTATGTTATTTCCCAACCTATGCTAAATTCAAATTCTTAAATAACTCGCCGTCGGACTCAGCGGCAACAGCACGAGTGTTTGTTTCTGCAAATCTAATTCAATTCCTAATGCTTCTAAGGGAATGACGCCCAATAACGGATCGGCTCCTGCGGGCAGTTCTATGCACTCAAAAGTCGCGTCTCTTCCCATTAATGAAATTTTTGCATCTTCAAAAATGCGCGCCGTACCGATGCCTGTTGCCGTTGCGACAGGCACTGTTCTGAGGAGTTTTAAACCGAGTTGGGCGATCGCATCCTGCGGCAAGCATAAAGTAGTCGCCCCAGTATCTACCAGCACATTTTTGATTGTAATAGAACGTACTCGCTCAGCAGGAATCGCGCCATCTTCAAGGCGAATTTGATCGGCATGATTCGTGATTGTCAGCGTTGTGGTAATTTTGCCCATTGTTTCTTTGATTGTTGATGTCATAATTCTATCCCTCTCGGTATCATTTTAGACGGATTGCAACTTTTGAGTTAAGGGGCGATCGCACTTAATCACACATCACAAAATCACTCTTTTGTCAAGACAAAAACACTGTCTTTATTCCCCCGTCCAATCCGCAAATCTTTATCCAAATAAGTGATATCAAGCCATCCCTGCTGTTCGCGAGTATCCAGCCCAAAATCTACAGCAGCGAACTTTTTCCCCGACTCAATCTCATCGATAAACTTCCCCGGAAATTCATAGCCAATCAACCTGCTTAAACCGAAAATTGACCGCTCAAACTTGACCTGCACTCGCCGTTCGGAAGTTGGCTCAAATCTCGCCGCCACACTGACAATTCCTTCCAAATAAGGCAAGCCGTAAAGTTCGCCAATGTTGTAAATTTTAGATTCTTTGACGCGGATAGATTGATAAATTTGACCCAATTTTACCAAGGGAAAACTGTCGAGATTCAGCAGTTCGCGGCTGGTGGTATACAATAACCGCCAATCACCATTTAAAAGCTCTCCGGCTTCGACAGGGCGTGATGTGGGGTTGTAATCTTCCAATTGGGCGATCGCGCTTAAAATCGCTTGTTTGTCGGTGGGAGTAGCCAGCAAACCTCGATTCTTACCAGCAATTATCTCTAATAGTGCAGATTTTCTAAGCATGATTTTTTAAGAAGGAAGGCACGACACGGATTTTGACACGAATACACGGATTAATTATCGAAGGTGAGGCAAAAGTCAGACCGCTCTTTTCTTCTGTCTCAAGCGAGAGGGAGGAAATTTTGTGTAGTAGCGATTTTAATCGCCGAGTCCGCAGAGTATTAACAACTAATAACTAAGATACCAAATTTCACCAGATAGAGCAGAGTCCGATATAGGTCGGCTAATTCTTGCTCGTTTTTAACGTAGCGTCGGATAAGTTCCCCCACGCCGATCGCACCTTCCTGCTTAATTGTGTCCAATATCTCCATCTGAATGCTAACAGATCTTCTCCTATCCTCACCAAAACTGGTAAACCTAATTGTCTGTACCTGCTTTAAAAGTTCTGGTGTGGCGATCGCACCCAGACTCAGCATCATCTCATTGCTTAAACTTCTAGTCGCATAATTAGCCAATACCCGAAACGGATCGTCGCCTAGGGGATAAGGTGGCTTCCCAGGTTTTAAAGGTGCTGACTCCGGTGCCCCCTGGCGAATTTCTGCTAATTCCCGCCACAATTGTTCGTAAGCAGCAATTACTACTTTCCAATCATAAATTTCCCTCGCCCTTTGTCTGGCATTTTCCCCCATCCGCTTTCTCAATTCGGGGTTTTCAATTAATTCACACAACGCCAGGGTGCAAGCATCAATGTCTACTGCTGTCGCGAGGGAAGTGTGACCCATGTAAGTCGGCCAATTTAAGCTGTCGTCAAGATAATTTAGGGCTAAATCTAAACAAGATTCGGGGGGCGGGATGAGTGTGGGAATGCGGAAGCCGTCTATTTCGTGGCGTACAGATTCTTTGTATCCGTTCCAATCGGAGACTATGGCCGGCAGTCCGTTCGCCATAGCTTCTATGGGTGTCAGTCCAAAGGATTCTTGAATGTTGTCGGACAGCGAAATGAAAATGTCGGCGGCCGACCAAATATTTATTCTAATTTCCGGCTGTCTCCCATCTAAAAAAATAGCATTCACCGAGGGACAAAATATTTGTGCGCTATTTTTAAAGTCGGGTTCTTCTCTCGGATCTTCGATCCAACCGGCTTGAATTAAGTGGATTTTGGCTTTTGTCTGTTGTGCGGCCCGTTCTAGGGAGATGTACATGGGTACCGGATGAGCTTTTGCAGAAAAAGTCAATCGACCGACAAATAACACAACAATATCTTCGGGAGAAATGCCGAGTTTTTCTCGCAGTTGGCGGCGACTATTAACTGCTTCCACACCCTGCGGAAACGCGCTGCAATCCACTCCTAGGGGAATAACGGGGAATTTGACCAAAATTTCCGGTTTACCGCCGTTACGCTGGGCTAAATATTCAGACCACTCCCTCATCACTCCTTCTACTGCAGTTTTCACGGCTGCAGAGGTGCAGATCAGGGCATCCCAAGGCTGCATGGGTGCGGTGATCAAATCGCCGATCGCCTCCATGATGTATTTTGTACCGATCGTGTGAGTAACGCCGCAAACGCTGTACGCCCGCTGATCGACAAATCTGCGCGCCCAAACCATCTGCGACAGAACCGGATCGGGTCGGTAAATTGTGCCCGGTTGAGATAGCAAATCCGGTCGTTCCATCGGAATCCAGCGCACTTTCCGAGGTTTTTGCAGCCAAGGTTGGATGTGCGAACAAAACTCCTTAAAGGTTGTTGCGCTATCGGCGCAACAATAGAGAGAGTCAGCGGTTCCGTGTTGGACTAAGCTTTTGAGAAACCCTTCTCCGGCTGAATGACGCCCCAGAAGTTTTTTGCCTCCGGTGTGGTAGCCCTCTTTGTTGTATAAAACCGCTGCCGTTGTATCCATTCTGAGATTTATTGCTTGAGAGTTGACTGAAGAAGCCAGAGGGCATTCGAGCTCAGGCTTTGATGAAAAACCAGGAGACTGTTGTGAATCAAACCCTTGCCGTTAGCGAAGCTTGCACAATACGATCGCCGCTTGTCCCGCGATATCTTAAAGACGATCGTCTTAGATTACAATGCTTACGGCTAAAGAAGGATTGGCAAGAGCGGATTTTAGTGTTATTCTGAGGCCGATGCTTGGGGGCGATCGCCTTTTCGGTCTCCCATCTTATCCGATCCGGAACCAAACAGTGCCTGTGGTATAATGCTTTAGCCTTGCTAAATGCCCGATTTGCAAGTGCTTGATCAAAGGAGCAGTTCGTCGGCAAAACGTTACCTCTACTCGATCGCGTCTTTGTCTTTAAAAACCAAGAATCATGTACAACCCATCTCTGCGTCAAATACCTCGCCATTTACCTGCGGATGTAATTCCATTAAAACAGCAATCTTCTCTTTTAGACTGGTTGGAATCTAACAATCGCCTGTTAGCAAGGGATGTTCAAGAACCCGACTATCTGCACGAAGAAGAAATTTCTGAACTGATGGCAGTTGACGACAGTCCTTACGATGATTTAGAAGAGGAAGTAGAAGAGGATGTGAGTGTAGGCGAAGAATAACGGGTAGAAGGGTGAAGAAATCAACCGGAAACAGGGAAGAAAAACTAAGAGATTTCTCAATCTCCTGTATCGCACCCTATTCCCCATTGTCAATTGCTTATTCTCAAATAGTGTGTGGTGAGGAGTGTTATGGATAACTTTTTGGATGAGAAAATCCCTTTAAGTCTGCCTTTCAAACTTACAGGCAAGAATTTATTCCTGCTGCTGGGTTTGGGGCTCGGCACTGTAGCGATCGGTTTAGATGTAGCAGCGGGTAGATTTTTGAATTTACCTGCATCGCTATTTATGCCGCTAGTTGTTTGTGCTTTAGTTGCGTCGGGGTTGGGCTATGCAGTTGTGCCCGTACTCCAGCAACTAAAAGCAGGACAAATAATTCGCGAAGACGGCCCCCAAGCTCATTTGAAAAAAGCGGGAACGCCGACAATGGGAGGCATCTTTTTTGTACCTGCAGGGGTAGCAGTCGCTTTACTTTGGTCTAAGTTTAACTCAGATGTTGTTGCCGTATCGGCTTTAACTTTAGCTTACGGTTTCATTGGCTGGATCGATGACTGGCAAATTCTGCGACGGAAGTCGAACAAAGGTATTTCCCCTCGGATGAAATTGGCTTTGCAAATAAGTTTTGCTGCTCTATTTTGTCTGTGGCTGATGTTTCATCAACCTGCTATTTCTACAAATGTGGCTTTGCCTTTCGGTTGGGTATTGCCATTAGGTTTGCTGTTCTGGCCACTGGCTGGTTTTGTGCTAGTTGCCGAAAGCAATGCTACTAATCTTACCGATGGTGTTGACGGGTTGATGGGCGGTTTGGGCGCGATCGCACTTTTGGGATTAGGTGCATCTGTAGCCTCAACTTCGCCAGAATTAATGATATTTTGCGCTTGCATCAGCGGCAGTTGTTTCGGTTTCTTAGCTCACAACCGCAATCCAGCCAAGGTGTTTATGGGTGATACAGGTGCTTTAGCTTTGGGCGGTGCGTTGGGTGCGGTAGCTTTATTAACAAATAGCCTTTGGATATTATTAATTATCAGCGGCATTTTCTTTATTGAAACGCTGTCAGTAATTGCTCAAGTAGGTTATTACAAAGCTACAAAAGGGCCGGATGGAATCGGCAAGCGTCTGTTAAGAATGGCTCCTCTGCACCATCATTTAGAGTTGTGCGGCTGGTTGGAAACTCAGGTTGTTGGCATTTTTTATATAAGCAACGGGGTGTTAGTGTTAATGATTTTGATGTTGACGGGAAACAGTTGAGAACGGATGGGGTGACGGATTGTACAGGGGATGTAAGAGATATTTTCTACTATTTCAAAGAAACAGGCAAGATGCCTGTTCCACAATAACTGAATGCAGTTGTGGAACAGGCATCTTGCCTGTTTAAGAGTCCGAAGTTATAATTTTGACAAGTTATATCCCCGTTAAGGCAATGGAACTTAGTAACACTTTTTAATTATTTGAAGAACCGCGAAGACGCTTATAGGACAAAGTAAGAACTACATTTGCTTATTTATCTTCCTTAGCGTCCTTAGCGCCTGCGCGGTTCGTTTAATATTACTCAATATTAGTTATGCTACCGTTTACGGTTGTTTGTGAATGACTAAAACGTTTTTACCTCAAGTTTCGGTGGTTGTGCCTGTTTACAACGGCGAGATGGATTTGCCGGAGTTGATCGAGTGCCTGCGATCACAAACTTATCCGCCACACAGAGTAGAATATCTCTTAGTAGACAACAACAGTCGCGATCACACTTCAGCAATCCTCCAAACAACAGCCTCTAACCCCCCCTCAGTCCCCCCCTTGGTAAGGGGGGGAAGCAATTTCAATCAAATAACCATTCGCCACCTCAGCGAAAATCAGATTCAAAGTTCCTACGCCGCCCGCAATAAAGGAATTCGCGCATCCACAGGCGAAATGATTGCATTTACCGATGCAGACTGTCGCCCGGAATCTGACTGGCTGGAAAATTTAGTTAAGCCATTTGTTGACTTAGAAGTAGGAATTAGCGCTGGGGAAATAGTCGCACTACCCGGTAAAACTATTTTAGAACAACACGCCGATCGCCAAAATACTTTATCTCAAAAACATACTCTCGCTCACCCTTTTTGTCCCTACGCCCAAACCGCAAATTTAGCTGTACGGAGGCTAGTTTTACAACAAATAGGGTTATTTCGCCCGCATCTCACCAGCGGCGGCGATGCTGACTTATGCTGGCGGATTTTGCGGGAAACATCCTATAAATTACATTTTGCCGAAAATGCGATCGTCCGACACCGCCACCGTTCTACAATAAAACTGTTGCAAAGTCAATGGTATCGGTACGGCGAATCTAATAAATATTTGCACGAACTCTACGGTGTCGATTTGATGCGAGAATTCACAACAGGGGAATATTTTTACCGGCTGGCTAGGTGGCTGTTAAAGGAATTTCCGGTGGCAGCGGCCAAAAGTGCGAGCAGCCGATCCGATATGGTAGATTTGTTTAATACGCCGATCGGTCTTTTGAATGTTAGGGCAAGGTCGATGGGACAGCGCCAAGCCAAACTTCCCGAATCAGCTTGGCAGATTGAGCGGTTTTAATCGGTTTTAATATTTTAGAGCAATAAATCATTGTTCGATCGCACTTGCGATCGACAAATATTCGTTTGTACACAATCCGCCCCTATATATACCTATAAGTAGAGCTTATCGGTACCGATAAATATGCTGAATCAGAAATATGATAATTTAACGCAATACTTAATATAAAATTAATAAGTCTATTCTTTCCCCCTAGTCTCAAAACAACGAGTAACTCGAATACTGACGCCAAAATAGCCTCTAATTCTGCCTTCTGGCTTTTCAGTGCTGTCGTCAGCGCGATCGTAATTATTCTCAGAATTTTAAATTTTTGTAACCTTTACAGGTAATGCCAATGGCTCAAATCTTACTCCAGACGGTTTGGTTTATACCTTGCTATCCACTCATCGGTGGAGTTCTGTCGATACTGTGGTTTCCGGCAGTTACCCGTCGCACGGGGCCAAGACCATCAGGTTATGTGAACGCCATATTAACGTTGTTCGCTTTCCTACACGGCGTCATCGCCCTCACAGCTATCTGGAACCAACCAGCGCAACACCAGTTCATTCCCTGGCTGAATGTAGCAGGTTTAGACTTAACCATTCCCGTTGAAATCTCTGCTGTCACCGTCGGGGCGACAGTTTTGATTACCGGACTGAACTTGCTAGCGCAGATTTATGCTTTCGGTTACATGGAAATGGACTGGGGCTGGGCTCGGTTGTTTTCCTTGATGGGGCTGTTTGAAGCGGGGATGTGCGGCTTGGTACTGTGCAATTCTCTCTTCTTCAGTTACATGATTTTGGAAGTTCTGACTTTGGGTACTTACCTGCTAGTCGGGCTGTGGTTCAATCAGTCTTTGGTGGTGACAGGAGCCCGCGACGCTTTCTTAACCAAGCGGGTGGGTGACTTATTCCTGCTGATGGGAGTAGTCGCAATTCTGCCGCTGGCTGGAACTTGGAATTTTGACGAGTTGGCTGTTTGGGCCGAGACTGCAAAGCTTGACCCCACTGTAGCGACGCTGTTGAGCTTAGCTTTGATTGCTGGCCCGATGGGTAAGTGCGCTCAGTTTCCCTTGCACCTTTGGCTGGATGAGGCGATGGAAGGCCCGCTGCCGGCGACAATTTTGCGGAACACCGTAGTTGTGGAAACTGGTGCTTGGATATTAATTAAGTTGCAGCCAGTGATTGCTTTGTCGCCAATCGGACTGAAGACAACTATTATTGTAGGTGCTGCGACGGCGGTTGGTGCTTCATTAATTGCGATCGCCCAAATTGACATCAAGCGCACGCTTTCTTATATAGTCAGCTCTTACATGGGCTTAGTATTTATCGCCGTCGGCACCGGACAAGCCCAGACAGCCCTGACATTGATATTTGCCTACAGCTTGGCAATGGGTTTGCTGGTGATGAGCATCGGTTCGGTAGTTTGGAACAGCATCACTCAGGATGTCCGAGCTCTCGGCGGTTTGTGGAGAAAGCGGCCGATATCGGCGATATCGTTTATTGTCGGTAGCGCTGGATTGGTGGGACTGCCGCCCTTCGGCTGTTTCTGGGCTTTAGAAGACTTCACATCCGGGCTTTCGCAAACTCACCCTTTCTTGTTAGGAATAGTGCTGTTTGTAAACGGCGTCACTGCTTTTGGCTTGGTGCGCGTCTTCGGTTTAGTTTTCGGCGGCAAACCAAAGCAAATGACCGAACGCTCGCCGGAAGTTCACTGGCCTTTTATCTTGCCGATGACTGTTTTAATGGGCTTTACTTTGCACGTTCCGCACTTGCTGGCGGCGTGGCATTTATTGCCGGGGGCAAGTTTGAATTATACCGCAACTGGATTGCTAGTTTTGTCAACGGCGATCGGCATCGGTGTCGGAGCATTTATTTACCTGAACGAGCAATGGGAAAAACCGGTGCGAATCGGTTCTCAAGCTTTGCAAGACTTTTTTGCCTACGACTTTTACACCGCCCAACTTTACCGCGTGACAGTGATATTTGCAGTCGGTTTAGTTGCTCAAATTATCTCTTGGGTCGATCGCAATATTGTTGATGGATTCGTAAATTTAATCGGTTTTGCAACGGTTTTCGGCGGGCAAAGCCTCAAATACAACGTTAACGGTCAAACTCAGTTTTACGCCCTGACAATTCTGTTCGGAGTCGCAGTTTTGGGACTGCTCGTAAGCTGGCCGCTGCTAGCTCGCCTGTCGCTGATTGTAGGCGGGTAAAGAGATATAAATTTTAAGATTTTAGGTAACAGTTTTAATCTAAAATCTTAAAAAGATGAAGTCTTGAACAAAGATTTCCCACTCGTTCAAATAAGGCAGCATAAATGACCTCAAACAACAGACACTTCAATCTTTCCCGCCGCAATTCCCTCAAATTTGTCGCAGGAGCCATTGGTACAGGAATACTCGCAGCACGAGCAGGCGCTGATTTGGCTGCACCCGAACCAGCAATTGCTCAAAATGACTTGACTCCCGATGCAGCTCTGAAACAGTTAATGGACGGAAACCAGCGATTTGTTGAGAGAAAACGCCAAAGTCCCAACCAAGACTTACCCCGCCTCGTCGAAGTTGCCAAAGCTCAAAAACCCTTTGCTGCTATTCTCGGCTGTGCAGATTCTCGCTTTCCTTCCGAGATTATCTTCGATCAAGGATTGGGAGATTTATTTGTCTGTCGCGTGGCCGGAAATGTTGCTACTCCAGAAGAAGTTGGCAGCCTGGAATTTGGCACGCTGGTATTGGGAGCAAAAGTGCTTGTGGTAATCGGGCACAAAAGGTGCGGTGCGGTAGACGCAACCATCAAAGGAGCTCAAGTTCCCGGTCAAATTGGCAGTTTGCTCGACGCAATTAAGCCTGCTGTCGAAAGCTCGAAAAACCAAGCGGGCGACAAGCTAGAAAATGCCTCAAAAGCCAATGTGGTGCTGCAAGCTCAAAGGTTGAAAGCATCTCCAGTTATCTCTAAGTTAATTGCGGAGAATAAACTGAAAGTTGTCGGTGGATACTACGATTTAGACACGGGAAAAGTCAATATTCTTGTTGAGTCATGATGCAATTTTAGATTGATAATTGAGGTAAAAGTTAACATCTAAACCCTCAAATTATCAATCGCAACAGGGTACAAAATTGATAATTTACTCTTCACTCTTCACAGATTATGCTTAGTGCCTTGCTCTGGTTGCCCGCGTTGGGCGCTGCGGTAGTCGGGTTCCTGCCCGGAAACATGAATACGATGCGGCTACGTTCAGTAGCCTCAGCTTTTGCTGCAGCTATTTTCCTGTTAAATATCTGGCTGCTTACTCAATTCGACACGACAAATTCAGGACTGCAATTTCAAGAATATTGGCCTTGGATTCCGCAATTAGGTTTGAGCTACAACTTGGGCATTGACGGCTTGTCCTTGCCACTGCTGGTTTTAAGTGCTTTGCTGACGCTATTAGTCATTTATGGCACTGGCGAAAAGATGGAGCGCCCCCAGCTTTACTACGCTTTGATTTTGCTAATCAATGCGGGTGTGGCGGGAGCTTTGATGTCTCAAAATTTGCTGCTGTTTGTACTGTTTTACGAACTAGAATTAATTCCTTTTTACCTGTTGATTGCGATTTGGGGCGGAAAGCAGCGGGAATACGCTGCCATGAAGTTTTTGATCTACACGGCAGTTTCGGGACTTTTAGTGCTGGCAGCATTTTTGGGTGTGGCTTGGCTGAGCGGTTCTTTAAATTTCGATTACAGTGCGATTACCACTCAAGAATTGCCGAGAAATTTGCAGTTAATCCTGCTAACAATTTTGCTAATTGGGTTGGGAATTAAAATTCCCTTGGTGCCGCTGCACACTTGGCTGCCGGATGCCTACGTCGAAGCTTCGCCTGCAACAGCAATTCTGCTGGGAGGGATTCTGGCGAAGTTGGGAACTTACGGTTTAGTGCGGTTCGGCTTGCAGATGTTTCCCGAAACTTGGTCGATTATAGCTCCCGCTTTAGCGATTATCGGGACTGTGAGCGTGATGTACGGTGCTTTGAGCGCGATCGCCCAAAAAGACATCAAGCGCATGGTAGCCTATAGTTCGATCGGACATATGGGTTACATCCTAGTTGCCTGCGCCGCGGGTACGAAGCTGGCATTAATCGGCGCTGTGGGGCAAATGGTAAGCCACGGCTTGATTTTAGCTTTGCTGTTTTATTTGGTAGGCATCATCGAAACCAAAGTTGGCACGCGGGATTTGGACGTGCTCAACGGTTTGATGAACCCGATGCGGGGTTTACCCACTGCCAGTTCCCTGTTAGTTTTGGGCGGTATGGCAAGCGCCGGAATTCCCGGTTTGGTAGGTTTTATTGCCGAATTTTTAGTGTTTCAAGGCAGTTTCTCGATCTTTCCAATTCCAACTTTACTCTGCATTTTAGCTTCGGGTTTAACAGCAGTTTACTTTGTGATTCTGCTCAACCGCACCTGTTTTGGGAAGTTGGACAATGCCACGGCTTACTACCCTCCAGTTACCTTTGCGGAAAATATGCCGGCGCTGGTTTTGGCGGGCATCATTTTTGTATTGGGAATTCAACCTGCTTGGCTGCTCAAGTGGAGCGAATCTACTACAAATGCGATCGTTGCTACTCTGCCTGCTGACAGAAATACCCAAGTTGCTATTAGCTATCCTGGGGAAAAGTCAGCGATTGAAATCGCATCTACACAAACGAAGTCCGCCAGGGAATGAATTCCACGGGGCTTATAGCGAAAGTCCTCGCTATGAGGACTAATGAGTTTTCTAGTCCTGATAGCGAGGACTTTCGCTTTGAGGCAGGGGTTGAAACCCCTGCCGGACTTCTGGACTATCGGTTTTACGTTAAGTTCTCACCAATAGGCAGAGGCTGGAAGTAGATAAATATTCAATTTCACTCAAACAAAGGAAGAAACAATGGTACAAACCCCTAATAAACCAGCAACTAAACTACCTCCTTCCAAACACGAATTTGCCGAAATAATTCACAGGCTAGAAGCGGGCGGCGCAATGATTCCAGATACGCCGGAAAATCTGATGCAAATCATCGCTATCTGGAAAGCTTACGCAGTGCCGATGGACTTTTACTGGCGGGATTTGCTTTATATCGCCGAACGAGTATTTTTACAGCCGCTTCCTTTCTTTAAATACTTCTTGCCCCAGGAGTATTTAGACTTGCAAAATCACTATGCAGGCGACGGTGCAGATTTGCGGATTTGGCGCGGGACTGGAAGTGTTCACCCGGAACTTTTGGAGTTCATGGAGAAGGGTGAAACTGGTAAACTCCCGCGGCTGTTTCACCATTTGTGGCACGATCGCATTAACATGGAATTTGCGGAAGAGTGCATGAGGTCAATGCTTTGGCACCGGGGCTTGTACGTGCCCACCAATCAATTCGATCCTTATTTGGACAGTGACGAATATAAGGCTAATGCCGATCGGGCAATTAAAGCTTACTTCAAAAAAGACCCGTTCATGCTGGCACTTCACAAAGCATTTCCCGAAATGTTTTTAGAACAATGCCGCCAAATGTCTTATTACAGCAATCTCGGTTTATTCTGGGAAGTCATGGCGCCGGTGTTTTTTGAGGTTTCCGACTTGTACGACGAAGGGAAAGTTACCACAGTCCCGCAGGCTATGGATTTCCTAGTAAATGGCATATTTGCGATCGCCGGACGCCCGATTTACCACCACGTTTACATCGACGGCGAGAAGTACGAAATTATCCCCAAATCTAAAGGTTTCACTTGGCTTTACGAAGCAGCGTTACCTTACGTGGAAGCTGTATTTTATCGCACTTCGCCGTTCCGAGGCACCAAATCTTACAACGCTCAAGCTAGAGAAGTTCCTGACGACCAAAAAGACTTCCACTTCGGAGTGCTTTATGCAGACAAATTCCCCGTAGGTACGGCAGGGATTCCGCCGACTTTGCTAGCACAAGATATGCTGCATTTCCTGCCGCCGTATTTGATGGATTTCTACAAACAGCGCTGTCGCGGCGAAGATGATATCCTCAATCAAATTGGGGTGACATTTCAGCGATCGATGTACTGCGTTACTTCGGCGGTGATTCAAGCTTTGCGGACTGCTCTTTTGTATCCTTTAGATGACCCGAATCCCAAGCATTTGAAGGCAAATCGGGCTTTCTTTGAGTCTCAGATCGATCGCTTCTGTCGCCCGGAATACGGCATGAAATATGCGGCGAAGCTCAAGAATATTCAGACTTCGGATTATAGGTAAAAGATGTTTGCGGGAGACATCTTAGCTTCCAAGTCCGCCAATCCGTTAGTCCGCCAGTCCGCCAGGGGTTGAAACCCCTGGCTCAAAGCTCAAGTCGGTTGACACCGACTGGGAAAAATTAGAGCTTTTTTAAGCCGTTTCAAAAGTCCTATAATATTAAGCTACTTGGCATCATAATTATTCCTCTCTCTCTTCTTTTCCTCTGATTTCTCTGCGTTCTCTGCGTTCTCTGCGGTTTAATCATTCCCATACAACCGGAAACGATCTAACCAATAACAAATAACCAATAATTATGGACAGCAAAGATCTAGCCAAATATATCGAAGCAAAGGACGGGATTTCCAAACCTTGGCTGTTGGTGCAACTGCGGCTGAAAAAATTGCAAGAAAGGCGATCGGAGATTTCTGCTGAAGAGTATATGACAGAACTTACTGACCTTCACAAAGATTTAATGAATCTCGGCGAATGGTGGCTGGGAATTGAAGATGAAGTCTTCTAAGCGATTTGAAGAATGTTGGGTGGGGGGATGAATTCACCTTCTTCCTGCCAAGCTTCCAGATACATTTCGATCACTTCTTCGCCATGTCGGATTGCTTCTTCGCGGGTTTGGCCGTGGGTACAGGGCATGACAACGCGATCGGCAAACTCTGGAATCGTCACGAGGAAAAGTTGATCCTCGTCAGACCATTGGACGATCATACTGTATCGATTCATGAATCTTCCTCCTTTAACTCGTCGAGTTCGGCTAACAATATTGACAACTGCTTCTCTCTCATAGCGTGGCACATCATCTCCGTCTTTGCCTGGAATTGTTAATGTCTTGCCAATCAAAGGATGCTGCCATCTCTCATGGCTGCCTTTTCCGCGTTTTGGCAAATAAATAAAGCCCTCACGGGTAATCTGAGCTTTTAACTCGCGAATTTTTCTAGACCTGGTGATTGTCCATTTTCTACCTCCATTTTCTCACTTAGCCATTTATTTTAATTTTTCCTTGCCCCATTCTCGCAATTGCTTGTCGGGGCGATCGCACTTTAAAATTTCTCCATCAAATCTTTTTCTTGGGCATAGACATCTCGTAGCTGTTGCAGCGCGGCCCCAGAAATGACCGATTTAACAGTAGCTACCAATTTGCCCCACTCTAGCAAGCTGTCAACTGAAACAGCTTTTTTGAACTTGTGGGTGTAGAATTTCGTCCAAAATGCTGGTGCTTGCTTGCTTTTCCAGCGTTTGTACCATCTGCCAAAATCTTGAGGTGCGATCGGCTTTACCTCTAAAATAGGGGGAAAATCGGCGTAGCTGACAAAGCGGCTGATGCCTTTGGCGTGCACGTACACCATGTAGCGACAGCATTCGATGCGATAAATCTCGTCTGCTGCGATATTGAACAGGAGTGCGACTGTTTCTTCGGTAACGAATCTCGCCAGCGGATGCAGGATTGGCGATTTGTGGAGAATTTTTGAGCAGGTGAGGGTGCTTGATTTTAGCTGGGATGATGCTATCATGGCTTGTAGACAGCTAGTAACTGTCTATTTAATTTTTGAAGGCGATCGCCCTTAGTTGTCCAGACGTGAGGCGATCGCTTTTTCAGATATCTAATATTAAACGACAGCAGATTGTCATTTGTCAAGTAAGTATGAGCAAAGGCTTGGTGAGGTTGCGGATTCGGGAGTTTGCAGACCAGAACGGCTGGACACTTAAGGAAGTTTCAGATCGATCGGGTGTTGGTTACAGCACCATTAGAAACTACGCCCAATGTCAAGGCATGACAACCGTTAATTTTGCCTACTTGCACAGGCTGGCTCGCATTTTCGATATTATGATTGAGGATTTGGTGGAGATTTTAGAGGAGTAGCCGATCGCCGCTAAGTATTCTTGGTCAAATAATCTATTTTTACAAAAACACTACGCAATTGCCTGAATTGTCAAGCATGGGTTTAGTCAGAATTAAAGTCAGAGAACTAGCAGCAGAGAAAGGTTGGACATTCAAGGAAGTTTCAGAACGTTCTGGGGTGGTATACAACACGGTCAAGCATTATGCTCGCTGTCCAGGGCTGACAACGGTTGACTTTACTTTGCTGCTGAAGTTAGCTCGGACTTTTGATGTGATGATTGAGGATTTGGTTGAGGTTTTGGAAGAATAGGTCGATCGGCCTTTAGTTTTCTACGCCGGAGGGCGATCGCTTTTTCAGATGCAATTATCTTAAAACGCAACTGCATTATTTGTCAAGCATGGGTTTAGTCAGAGTTAAAGTGCGAGAGCTAGCGGCCGAGAGGGGCTGGACATTCAAGGAGGTGGCGGAGCGATCGGGCGTGATCTATAGCACCATAACCAGCTATGCTCGTCGTTCAGAAATATCAATGGTTGACTTTACCGCCCTGTACAAGTTAGCGCGGGCATTTGATGTGATGATTGAGGACTTGGTGGAGATTATTGAGGAATAGGTCGATCGGCCTTTCCACATTTCGACGATAAACCATTGTATTTCGTCTTGTCAAGACGCGCTTAAGCATTTTGCATCGCAGCTAAAAGCTCAGCTTAAAGGTGCTAAGATTTAGTCAAAGTTGTTAATCTCCGGTTAGTTTTGTGACTAGAGCCAGTACCGCCATTGGAGTCAGCCCCATAATTAAGGAACTTGTGCAGAAAAAGGCGCTAGCAACCCGACTAACGCTGAAGGAAATCATCTATGTCGGGATGCTGGCGATTGACGAGTTGGACGAAAAGCGCCTGCAAGAGTTGGCTGACAAGGTGCATCAGATGCAGGTGAAAGGGGAGATTTGAGGCGATGAGGGCGATCGCCATTTTGGTGAAGTGAGGTTTGGGGCGATCGCACTTCTCAAAACTTCAAGAACTGGCGAGCTTAGCTTTTTGATTGCTTGTATGCTCTTAGCCAATTTAAGCCCCGCTTAGCACCTAGTTTTTTCTGCATATCTTCCAGAGAACTGTAAACACGCTTATCGCGGATCAGCTTTGCGTATCCATCTTTAACTCCAGGGATTGAGGTAAGGTCAGATTTTGGATTGTTAATAAAATCCAAGAAATCTGTAACGTCTTGAGGCTCAACCACTCTTTGATTCAGCTTTGACTGCAAAACAGCTTGTTCAATCGCTGATTCTACTTCTGGTTGTTTGGCTGCAATTAGAAATACCCAAATTCGCTCAAGCTCTGCTTCAACTGCTGCTTCATAGATTGGTAGCCCAGTTAGCAAGTGGTATTTGTCTTCCTCATCAGTAATACAAACGATTGGCAGGGCTAAGTTAAATTCCCACACCTTCAAGCTTTCGGAAACTTTTTTTAAATCAGACTTTGAAGTTCCCGATTTTTCTTGAGAAACCTCTATCTGATTTAAAACCACAAGGCTAGGCTGACTCTCAATCCCTTTATAAAATTTTACCATTTCTACATTCCTACTGAACTTTCAATCTGATTGATTCTTAGCACTATTTCTTGGGTTAAGGCGGAGAATTGCTTTGCAACTTCGGCTGCTCCTTTATTATGTTCAGCAAACAAAGAAATAGGCTGACGAGCTTGAGATGCTTGACCAACAGCAGTAGCTCTCTTTATTTCTGGCAGAATCGTGATCCCCTGAAATCTTTTCTCTACTGACTGCTTAATTGTAGTATGAATTTTCACATTTTTTTCTGTCATCATTGGTACAATTCCCAGAATAGCTCCCCGCTTTCCCATTTCATCTTGAACTTCTCTAGCTCGTCCGATTGGAGTTCTGATGCCATAGACTGAAAGATATTCCATCTGGGATGGTATCACCACATATTGAGCTGCATAGAGTCCATTACTAGCAATTGTAGTAGCGCTTGGCGGTGTATCAATAACTACATAATCGTAATCATTAGCTATACCGGATTGTCGCAAAGCCTTATCTAGCCGCTTTTCACGAATACCGCCCAAGTTGGCCAGAGCAACATCTGTAGTTTTGTAGCTACTGGGTAAAACATCTATTTTCCCAAAACTCTTTGTTTTACGGAAAATTTGATTAATTGGGGAAATCTGTATATATTCTTTGTAGTTAAAACTTTTGGTGTCATAGTCTTTCAAAAACTCTATAACTTCTTTTCTATCCTGAAAAGAATCCAAAACTTTGTCAAATTCTTCTAAGGTTGAAGCTTTGTCAAATTCGTCAGCTTTGTTGACTCCCAAGGATAGGCTTGCATGAGCTTGATCGTCTAAGTCAATAACTAAAACTCTGTTACCTAATTTTGCCAGCTCATAGGCAATGTTGACAACTAAAGTAGTTTTACCAACCCCGCCTTTGGATGTATGAATTGCAATTGTACGCATTTTAACTGTATCCAAAAAACTTCTAACGAAATTTGCTACTGGTTGAATTTGTTCTGGGTTTTCTATATTGTCCTTACACTTTAGAGTCGCGAACCCTTGTGTATATTCGTAAATCTCCACTGAAAATGGGTCAATCAGTATCCCAAATCTTGTATTAGAATATTTCAGATACGTTTCTAATTGAAGGCGAGCTTCCGCATCAAGTCTAGTTTTAGCCGTCTTAATTTCAACCAAAAAGTTAATATACCTACTCAAGTCTTCTACTAAGAAATCAACTTCTTTTTGAGTCCAAACTATCTGACCATTGGCAGTCAGCTTAGGTATTTTAACCTTAAACTCTGGAATCCAGTGAGAATAACTACTCTTGCGAGGCAAATCCGCCATTTCCAGCATTGTCTGAACCAGATGCAGAGACACATAAGCCTCATTATTCCAGTCAGAAGACAGTTGAACCATGTTGAAAACTCAGGCTTTTTTCTATTATTACCCAAAATGAGGTTTAGAGGATAGATCGCACTTTTATTCCCGCTTGACAGACTCAGCCAACCGCTTAGCATTCTCCCGCTGACGAACATTAATCGGACTATTGCGAATATCAACTTCTAGGGTTACTTATTGTAACTAAGAATCTGTAGTATGTTCCAATCCCTTTTAAGTTTTGACTCGATCGCCCCTTAACTAAGGCTGGGTATTCACCATTAAATCCCTTTGAATCCCACCTCCATATCCATCTCTTTTGCCGGACTTACAGGAGGTTGAGGGGTGGGTTGGGTTTGCTTGCGAAAAACGCCAATTTGATTGAGAACGATCCCGATTAAAATGATGCTGCCGCCGATGTATTGAGCTGTTGTGGGCGTTTCCGATAAAATCAAATAGGCGGCTAAAATCCCCGCGATGGGACTAAACGAACTGGCGAGGGATACATCGGCAGCGCCCGTCGTTTTTAGTCCGGTAAACCAGCACAGTTGTCCGCCAACAACAATAATCGCACCATAGACGAGCATCCACTGCCAGAGGAAGGGCGCAAAAACATCGATAAAGTGGGTGGGAGTATATAAGATTAAAACGACAATAAAGAAAACAACTGTTCCCAGTGTTGTTCTGATAATAGAGAACAATCCTAACGGAATTTGTTTGAGCGTGACTTTACTAATAATCGTCGAAATGGCTAACGCGATCGCCCCGGATGCTGCCATGAATTCGCCTCTGCCGATCGTCAATCCGCCCATGCCCATCATATCGGTAGTCGGGGCTTGCAATACAATAGTCAGTGCAACACCGACAAACGAAACCATCGCCCCCGCAATCACCCAAAGATTGACGCGATCGCCCAAAATTAGAATGGACAGCGCTAAAATCAGAGGCGGCTCAATGCGTCCAATCAGTACCACATTATTGACAGCGGTTAAATCCAATGCCATAAAAGTTAAGGCTGGAGCCAATGCCCCAGATAGCAAAGAAATTCCCATCAACCCCCACCATGTTTTACTGGGAATCGATCGGAAATTTTGCACTGTACATTGCTGGCGATAAACCAGGAATAAAACTGCTAACGCGCAGAGATTCCCTACAAATAAAACATTACAAAGTGAAATCAAATTTCTGCCGTCTATCGGGTTCTGCGCTCCTAAATCGGTCAGTTTGCGAATGACAGAGTTAGAGGCAGCAAAAATGAGGATTGCTAGTAATAAATAGGTTCGTCCAGGGATGCGGTTGAATAATTGAGACACGATAATATCAACATGAATATATAATGGCATATCTTCTTTATACCACTGTTGCATAGGCGGTAATTGACACAAATATAAAAAAAATCCCCCGCTAGAAGGCGGGGGATTTTAGTTAATTACCTAGAAACCAGAGTTCAGAGTTACCCGAATTTCCCGGCTGTCGAGGCAATTACAAAGGCCGCGTAAGTGAGGACGTTGCCCACAGTAAAGTGAACTAAGCCAACCAAACGACCTTGGACGATCGACAAAGCAACAGGCTTGTCTTTCCAGCGAACCAAGTTAGCCAAAGGAGTGCGCTCGTGAGCCCAAACCAAAGTCTCGATCAACTCTTGCCAGTAACCTCTCCAAGAGATCAGGAACATGAAACCAGTTGCCCAAACAAGGTGTCCGAATAAGAACATCCAAGCCCAGACTGACAAGTTGTTAGTACCATACGGGTTGTAACCGTTGATCAACTGAGAAGAGTACAGCCAGAGGTAATCGCGGAACCAGCCCATCAGGTAGGTAGAAGACTCATTGAACTGAGCCACGTTACCTTGCCAGATGCCCAGGTGCTTCCAGTGCCAGTAGAACGTTACCCAAGCTAGGGTGTTCAACATCCAGAATACAGACAGGTACATCGCGTCCCAAGCAGAGATGTCGCAAGTACCGCCACGGCCGGGGCCGTCGCAAGGGAAAGCATAACCGAAGTCTTTTTTGTCCGGCATCAGCTTAGAACCGCGTGCATCCAGAGCGCCCTTGACCAAGATCAAGGTGGTGGTGTGCAAGCCTAGTGCGATCGCGTGGTGAACCAAGAAATCGCCAGGTCCGATCGCCAAGAACAGAGAATTAGTACCGCTGTTAATCGCGTCCAACCAGCCTGGGAGCCATACGTTGCCGTAGTTCGGCCAAGCGGTAGAAGCAATGCTGTCAGGGTTAGACAACAGCACGTCCATGCCGTAGAGAGCTTTTCCGTGAGCAGCTTGGATGAACTGTGCGAACACTGGTTCAATCAAGATTTGCTTTTCAGGAGTTCCGAAAGCAACTACAACGTCATTGTGAACGTACAAGCCGAGAGTGTGGAAGCCCAAGAACAGCGACACCCAGCTCAAGTGAGAGATAATCGCTTCTTTGTGCTGCAACACGCGATCGAGCACGTTGCCTTTGTTTGCTTCAGGATCGTAGTCCCGCACCAAGAAGATAGCTCCGTGGGCGAAAGCGCCGACCATGATGAATCCAGCAATGTACTGGTGGTGGGTGTAAAGCGCAGCCTGAGTCGTGAAGTCCTTACCTATGAAAGCGTAGGGAGGCATCGCGTACATATGCTGTGCTACCAAGGAGGTAATTACGCCCAAAGCAGCGAGGTGAAATGCCAGTTGGAAGTGCAGCGAGTTGTTGTAGGTTTCATACAAGCCTTGGTGAGGCAAGTTGAACTGTCCTTCACTCTTGCCGCCGACCAAACCAGCCTTAGAATCCAACATCTCTTTGATGCTGTGACCGATACCGAAGTTAGTCCGGTACATATGACCGGCAACGATAAACAGAACTGCGATCGCCAAGTGGTGGTGAGCGATGTCTGTCAGCCACAGGGATTCTGTTTGAGGGTGGAAGCCACCCAAGAAAGTCAGAATTGCGGTTCCAGCGCCTTCGGAAGTACCGAAGACATGGTTTGCTGCATCTGGATTCTCGGCGTATACGCCCCAGTTACCACTGAAGAACGGAGCCAAACCGGCCGGGTGAGGCGGAGTAGACAAGAAGTTGTCCCAACCTACGTGCTGTCCGCGAGATTCGGGGATAGCAACGTGAACCATGTGACCAGTCCAAGCCAAAGAGCTGACACCGAACAAACCAGCCAAGTGGTGGTTGAGGCGAGATTCAGCATTTTTGAACCAAGACAAGCTGGGGCGGTACTTGGGCTGGAGGTGCAACCAACCTGCGAACAGGAAGACAGCCGCCAGTAGTAGCAAGAAGATAGCTCCTTGATACAGGTCGGCGTTTGTCCGAATCCCTTGGGTGAACCACCAATGGTAGACACCAGAGTAAGAGATATCCACCGGGTTAGAAGCGCCGCCTTGAGTGAAAGCTTCTACTGCTGGAGCGCCGAATTGCGGGTCCCAAATCGCGTGAGCGATCGGGCGGACGTTTAGAGGGTCTTTAATCCACTGTTCAAAGTTACCTTGCCATGCTACGTGGAACAGGCTGCCCGATGTCCACAAGAAAATGATTGCTACGTGGCCGAAGTGAGAAGCAAAAATCTTTTGGTAAAGATTTTCTTCGGTCATGCCATCGTGGCTTTCAAAGTCGTGTGCTGTGGCAATCCCGTACCAGATCCGCCGTGTGGTCGGGTCTTGGGCAAGGTCTTGGCTAAATTTTGGAAATTTCGTTGCCATAAGCCTTGATTAATCCTGAATCCTGAACAAAATTGAAGGGATTCGGTTCGGAGTTTGGATTCTCGATTTGAGATTCCTCCCAAATCGAGAATCCAAAACCTAGGGGTAGTTTACCCTACCGAAATGATTCGCGCTAGGAAAAATGCCCACGTAGTGACAATTCCTCCTAGGAGGTAGTGAGCTACACCCACAGCCCGACCCTGAATAATGCTCAGAGCGCGAGGCTGAATCGACGGAGCTACCTTGAGCTTGTTGTGAGCCCAAACAATCGACTCAATTAGTTCTTGCCAGTAGCCGCGGCCGCTGAACAGGAACATCAAGCTGAAGGCGAAGACGAAGTGTCCAGCTAGGAACATCAGACCGTAGGCCGACAGTGCCGAACCGTAGGACTGAATCACCTGAGAAGCTTGCGCCCAAAGGAAGTCCCGCAGCCAGCCGTTAATCGTGATCGAACTTTGTGCGAAGTTGCCGCCGGTAATGTGAGAAATTGTGCCGTCTGGCGATACTGTTCCCCACACGTCCGACTGCATTTTCCAGCTAAAGTGGAAAATCACGATCGAGATGCAGTTGTACATCCAGAACAAGCCTAGGAACACGTGATCCCAACCAGAAACTTGGCAGGTGCCGCCACGGCCGGGGCCGTCGCAAGGGAACCGGAAGCCCAAGTTGCCTTTGTCAGGAACCAAGCGAGAACTGCGTGCAAACAACACGCCCTTCAAGAGAATCAGGACTGTAACGTGAATGGTGAAAGCGTGGATGTGGTGGATCATGAAATCCGCCGTACCCAACTCGATCGGCATCATCGCTACTTTGCCGGCGACTACTACTGCACCGCCGCCAAAAGCGTGGCTAACGATTTCCGTAGCATTAGGCGCTGTTGTGCCCGGAGCCAAAGCGTGGATGTTTTGCACCCACTGGGCAAATATCGGACGCAACTGAATCCCGGTATCCGAGAACAAATCTTGAGGACGACCGAAAGCCCGCATTGTGTCGTTGTGAACGTACAAACCGAAGCTGTGGAAGCCCAAGAATATACAAACCCAGTTCAGGTGGGAAATGATCGCATCTCTATGACGGATCACGCGATCCAACAAGTTGTTGACATTTCCAGCGGGATCGTAATCCCGAACCATGAAGATTGCTCCGTGAGCGGCTGCTCCAACAATCAGGAATCCGCCAATCCACATGTGGTGGGTGAACAGGGATAGCTGAGTCGGGTAGTCGGTCGCGATGTACGGATACGGAGGCATCGCGTACATGTGTTGGGCGACGATGATGCTCAAAGAGCCCATCAGTGCCAAGTTAATCGACAGTTGCGCGTGCCAAGAATTAGTCAGGATTTCGTAGAGACCTTTGTGACCTTCACCAGTGAAGGGGCCTTTGTGGTTCTCTAGGATTTCTTTCATGCTGTGGCCGATGCCCCAGTTCGTCCGGTACATATGACCAGCGACGATGAATAGCACTGCCAAAGCTAAGTGGTGGTGTGCTGTATCAGTCAGCCACAAACCGCCTGTGGTGGGGTTCAGACCGCCTTTGAAGGTCAGGAAGTCTGTATATGCGCCCCAGTTGAGGGTGAAGAAGGGGGTTAAACCTTTAGCGAAACTCGGGTAGATGTCAGCCATCAAGCCCGGTGTCAAAATCCACTCGTGCGGCAGGGGGATGTCGGCAACTGTTTTGATCAGCTTACCGCCGACTGTCAGCGGTGCACCTGCATCGATCGCGTCCATGCAAGCATTGATCGGCAGAGCAACGTGAATTTGTTGTCCTGCGAAGCCCAAGCACCCGCAGCCTAACAAAACTGCCAAGTGGTGGTTCATCATCGATTCCACGTTCTGGAACCATTCCAGTTTCGGAGCGCGGACGTGATAGTGGAACCAACCGGCAAACAGCATCAAAGCTGCCATTACCAGGGCGCCGATCGCAGTGCAATATAGCTGGTATGAGTTAGTGATGCCGTTGGCGCGCCACAGTTGGAATAGACCAGAGGTGATCTGAATCCCGTGAAAGCCGCCGCCTACATCTGCATTTAAAATTTCTTGACCAAAAATCGGCCAGACCACTTGAGCGCTGGGCTTGATGGCTGTAGGATTTGTCAGCCAAGCTTCGTAATTGGAAAATTTAGCGCCGTGGAAATATGCGCCACTCAACCATACGAAGATTACTGCCAAGTGGCCGAAGTGAGCGCTAAAGATTTTGCGCGAAACGTCTTCTAAGTCACTTGTATGACTGTCAAAGTCGTGAGCGTTAGCGTGGAGGTTCCAAATCCAAGTGGTGGTTTTTGGCCCCTTAGCTAGAGTGCGATCAAAATGACCGGGTTTTGACCACTTCTCGAAAGAAGTTGGAACCGGATTTTTATCGACTACTACCCTAGCTTTTACCTCTCGCTCTGGAGGACTAATGGTCATGAAGACTCTCCTCTCGGTAAGACAAGGAACGAGAACTGAACACTGTACCGGACACTCCCCACGCTTGATTAGGCGGGGGATTCTCGAAAAAGCCGACACTTCACTGCACTTTACTCTTTGCAGAGCTAGACGCAGGTGCATCGTCTCCCCAAGCATTTTGCTTCTGTGAAGAAGCCAGTTTCCCAGTGTCGCTAACAATGTGACTGGGTACTGCCAACTCTTCTCGCTATCTGGAGCCGCCGATCGCCTCCTTGATTCTGACTTGATACGGCTGCTCCTTTTGAGGGAGTTTTATGAATTATAAGCTTGCTAGAGGAGTATTAATCGCTTGTTAACAATACTTAAAAAAGCCTCTATTCTTGATGTAATAACGCCTTTAAATCCCACAGTCGCTCTAAAAAGTCAAGGGGTACTGCCATTAACTTTACAAAACTCAAAGATAAGGTAATTTAGGAATACTCATTTCTAGATATATAGCCTTTCTCAGTAACATGAGGTGCTCTCGCGGGCATAGGGCATAGGCCTCCGTGGGCATAGGCCTAGGCCTAGGACAAAGCCCCCATACCTCACCACGCTTGAGAACCGCTATATGTTTTGGAAAAAGGCTGCGGCAATTAAGAGTGGGAGAGGATGGGTTGCCCGCTGCTGCCTCAATCCGGGTTCCTACGCGACTTGGGAATTCCAAAGCCGGCAATTCCCCAATACTAAATTCATTTTTGGGCTATAGTTCCCTATGAGAAGGCTTCTAGGAGTATGGTTGCGTGATTGGGATCAATTGGCACAGAACGGTTGCGGGCAGGCTGCTGGCATTGTTCGCAGTAGCATTATTAATTTTGGGTTTAGCAAGTTGTGGGGCGGGCCATCCCGAATTGCCCAAATCAGGGAACAAGAGCGGCTCAGCTACCGCCCCAGTAAACAGAATCTCAGAGGTTTCTCCCCCAGAAGCCATTCAACAACTGCGTCAGGCTCTAGACATCTACCAGCCTCAAATTAGTATTTTGAATCCAAAACCTGACGAAGTGCTTCAGGATATAAATGTGTCTGTTGAGTTCCAAGTGAAGGACTTGCCCATGTTCAAAGAGGCAAACTTGGGTTTGGGCCCCCATCTACAAGTTTTATTAGACAACCAACCTTATGCAGCAGTTTACGACATCAACCAACCTTTAACGCTGTCGAATTTAGAACCCGGAACCCATACCCTGCAAGTGTTTGCCGCTCGCCCTTGGGAAGAAAGCTTTAAAAACCAAGGTGCCGTGGCTCAAACCACCTTTCACGTTTTTACCAAAACAGACGACAATAATCCCGATCGAACATTGCCCCTATTAACGTACAACAGCCCCCAAGGCAGCTACGGGGCAGAACCCATCCTGCTCGACTTTTACTTGACAAATGCCCCTCCGCACGAAGTGGCGCAAGAAAATTCCCAAGATGAAATACTCGATTGGAAAATTCGAGCCACAGTCAACGGCCAAAGCTTTGCGATCGACCAGTGGCAACCTATATATCTTAAAGGATTCAAACCAGGGAAAAACTGGGTACAGCTAGAATTAATTGACGAACGGGGAAATATCGTCAAAAACGCCTTTAATAATACAGTCAGACTGATAAATTTCCAACCGCTCGGCCAAGAGCCTCTTTCAAAATTAGTGCGGGGCGAACTAACAGCAGCAGAAAGTCGCGGTATAGTCGATCCCACCTACCAAGCCCCCGCACCCACACCAACCCCAACCCCCGAACCGACACCGACACCTGCATTAGAAAAAACACCAGTTGTCCAACCCTCACCAGCGGTTCCAGAAACCCCTGTTACCCAACCAAGCTTACAGCCAACAGTCGCTCCCGAAATTGCTCCCATTCAAGTAATAGAACCGACACCGACAGCAACCCCCCAACTCGAAGCGCCGAAAATTGTAGAACCAATTCAAGCAATAGAACCAACACCAACAGCAACCCCCCAACTCGAAGCACCGAAAATTGTAGAACCAGTTCAAGTAATAGAACCGACACCGACAGCAACTCCACAGTTAGAAACCCCGAAAGTTGTTGTACCCGTTAAAATAATCGAACCGACCCCAACAGCATCTCCCCAAACCAAAAAACAGGAATATAAAGGATACTACAATCGGTTCCGCAACTTCTTGCATCAAGAACCCCAACCTGCTAATCCTTCAGAGCCACCAACTCTGCCAGAAATAACAGAAAAAGCTCCAGTACCAAAAGTAGTCGCTCCCGCGATACCAGAACAGTCTCCCAATCTTGTACCGCCAACGCCACCAGTTGCCGCTGAAACTGCTAGCCAGCCAACCAGCGAATTAGCCCCTCCCGAACCAACAGTTTCCGAACCCGAAAATCAGCCAAAATCCGAACAAAAAGTCGAATTTTCCACCTAACAAAAACTTTCTGGGATTCGTGGCATGGGCGTCTCGCCCGTGCTCCATCTGCGGTCAAAAATCAAAAATTAGCACACTAAAAAATGACCTACCTCGAAACAGCCGCCAAATTCTACAGCGATGTTGCCGAAACACCCCAAATCGGACTTTGCTGCGTCCAAAGTAGCCCCTTGCAATTGCCAGGATTAAAAATTCCCCAACAAATGCAAGAAATGAATTACGGCTGCGGCACAACCGTTCACGCCGCCGAACTCGTCGGCAATCCCTTCGTGCTTTATGTAGGTGTAGGCGGCGGCTTGGAAGCACTACAATTTGCATATTTTTCTAGACACAAAGGAGCGGTTATTGCCGTCGATCCGGTTCCAGCAATGCGAGAGGCGGCTGCACGAAACTTGCAAATAGCCGCTCACGAAAATGATTGGTTTGATCCGAGTTTTGTAGAAATTTGTGAAGGCGATGCTTTTGCGTTGCCGGTGCCGGATGCTTCTGTAGATGTTGTGGCCCAAAACTGCTTGTTTAATATCTTTGAACCAGCGGATTTAGCTAAAGCATTAAAAGAGACTTATCGAGTGTTAAAACCGGGTGGCAGATTGTTGATGAGCGATCCGATCGCAACTCGGCCCATTCCGCAGCATTTGAAGGAAGACCAACGCTTGCGGGCCTTGTGTTTGTCCGGCGCTTTGACATACGCAGAATACGTTCAACACCTTGTAGACGTTGGTTTTGGGCAAGTCGAAGTGCGGGCGCGCCGTCCTTACCGATTGCTGGATAAACACAATTATCAATTGGATGCAGATTTGCTGTTAGAAAGCCTAGATTCGGTGTCTTTCAAAGTGGATGTACCGGATGACGGAGCTTGCATTTTCACTGGCAAGACGGCGATTTATACGGGGTCTGAAGAGCTGTTTGATGACGGGGCGGGTCACGTTTTGCAGCGGGGAGTTCCGGCGGCTGTCTGCGATAAAACTGCTGGAAAGTTGGGGGGATTAATGCCGGATAAGGTGTTGATTACTGATTCGACTTGGCATTATAACGGCGGCGGTTGTTGTTAGATTTATTTCGCAATAATGTGGCTGTAATCTTTGGGGAATAGAGCGTTTCTCAAAGAAGTGAGGTGTGGGCGCTTCCTATGCCCTCTTTGCACCTCATGTTAGTGAGCAATGGTATAAGCTGTCGCGCATTTGAATTGTATATTCAGGGCGGGCGGGACGCCCAACCATACTCCCCACAAGACTTTGATTTTTTTTGACATACAATTTAAAGGCCGCAACAGCTTAGAGGTCTCTAATTTTAGACTTCGCCTCAAATTTTCATCAAATTTTTATTTCCCCCTGACATCCTAGCGGGAGAAGGTTCACAACTCTGAAGTAAGGAATAGATTGCTCTTGAGAGGAGTGGCTGTCTTCATCACCCCCGTTCGCTAAATGTGAGGAGGAAATTTCCATGCTATCGAAATCTTTAAATTCAAGTTCATTATCGATCGTCCGTTACGGGTCTAGTTTTGTTTTGGGATTAGTTTTGTGCACGGCTTCGGCCCCGGTGCTGGCACACGTTGGGCATGACAACGAGTTTGCAGGTGGCGATGCGGCGAAGATTATGCAGCCGATCGAAGTTGATGCCAGTAAAGCAACCGCATTGGGAATTAAGACAGAGGCAATTGCCCCTACAACCGATGGAGGTATTCTCAAAGTTCCCAGCACCAGCTTAGTTGATGCCAATGGGCAAAAGCTCGTCTACATCCAGGAAGGAACAACCTACAAACCAATCTCAGTTCAGATTGGTAGCGACTCTGGAGATGTGGTGGAAATTAAAGAAGGCAATTTAGTTCCGGGAAATCAGATTGTGATGCAGGGGGCAACGTTTTTGTACTCGGAGGCATTGCGAGGTAAACCGCAGGCCCAAACCCAGGCATCACCCGCTACATCGCAAGTAGAAACGCAAGCATCACCCGCTACATCGCCAGCAGAAACGCAAGCATCGGCCGCTACATCGCCAGCAGAAACGCAGCCTGCTCAAGGATCGTCACCTTTGATGTGGGTAGCAGGCGCAGGAGTTTTACTGATGGGTGGATTCGCCCTCTTTGGGTTAAAAGGCAAGGACTAATAGACATTCAAAAACCAAGATTTTTGGTAACAGTCGATCGCGACGGAGTAAAGATATTTACTCCGTCTCCTAAAAACTTGCCTAATGCTATCCAAATTTCATTTTTATGTTAAACGTCATCCCCAAATGGTCTATTGCTCAACGATGGTTAGTGGTGATCGGGGCGATCGCCCTAACCATCTGGAGTACACATACTGTAAGTCGAATGCCCCTCGACGTGTTGCCCAACTTTGCGCCCCCTCAAGTAGAAGTACAGACAGAAGCCCCCGGTCTTGCGCCGGAAGCAGTGGAATCCTTGGTGACGTTACCGCTAGAAAGTGCGGTAAACGGAACACCAGGAGTTGAAGTCGTCCGTACCTCCTCAGCCGTAGGAATTTCTGTATTGCGGGTGGTGTTTAAATGGGGTACTGACCCCTATCAAGCTCGTCAACTCGTGGCAGAGCGCTTGCAGGACGCGCAAGACCGACTTCCAGAAGGCATAGGTACACCGCAGATATCGCCCTTAGCTCCCCCCATTGGGACGGTGATTCAATATGCGTTCACGTCTGACACTACATCGATCATGGAAGTGCGACGTTTGGTGGATGGCAAAGTCAACAATCGGTTGTTGGCAGTTCCAGGCGTATCGCAAGTGCTGGTTTACGGCGGAGATTTGCAGCAGTTTCAGGTGATTGCGAATCCTGAAAAACTCAAAGCGTTGAAGGTTTCGCTACAGGAAGTCGTCAAGGCGGCAAACGAGGCAAATGCCAAAACTGCCGGTGGATTGTTGATTGACCCCGATCGCGAATTGGTCATTCGGGGAGAGGGACAAATCCAGACGATCGCAGATTTGCAAAAAGCTGTGGTCAAGGTGCAGGAGGGAAAACCCATTCTACTGCGGGATGTGGCAGAGGTGAAGATTGGGGCTGCACTCCAGCGAGGCGATGCCAGTTGGAATACTAAACGGGCTGTGGTCGTGATGGTCAACAAGCAACCTTTGGTGGATAGTCCCACCGTCACGCAAGCCATCATCGAGGCGATGGAGGAAATTAAACCAGGTTTACCCAAGGATGTAAAGGCGAATGTCACTTTCCGGCAAGATGCCTACATTGATGCCTCGGTTGGTAATGTGCGATCGGCCTTGATCGAAGGCAGTTTGATTGTCGCAGCCATCCTGATTCCCTTTCTGATGAACTGGCGCACCCTCACCATCTGTTTGCTGGATTTCTTTCTCTCGCTACTGTTCTCGCTGTTAGTGTGTTCCTGGATCGGACTGGAACTCAACACCATGACCCTCGGCGGATTGGTAGTGGCGATCGGGACAGCAGTGGATGATGCGATCGTCTACTGCGAAAATACCGACCGCCGCTTACGGGAAAATCGCCTCTCGCCCAATCCCAAGCCAGCAATGGAGATTATTTTTGAGGGTTCTCAGGAGGTGCGCGAGTCGCTGATTGGAGCGACGTTAATTGGGATTATTGTCTTTTCACCGATTTTCACACTCTCTGGGGTAGAGGGGCGGATCTTCACCCCGATGGGCATTGCCTACCTAGTGGTGGTTGTCATCTCCAGCCTGGAATCGCTGATTATCTCGCCTGCATTGTGTGCCATTCTGTTACCGCACAGCCGGATGCAGACGACAGAACCCTTCCTAGCCCGGTGGTCTAAACAACTTTACGATCCGTTGCTGCGAATGGCGATGCGTCGCTCTACCTTAATTGTAGGATTGGCCACAGCCTCAATGGTAGCGGCAATGTTGATTGTGCCGACGTTAGGACGGGATTTTCTGCCAACGTTCCAGGAACGATCGCTGATGAATGCGATCGCCCTTTATCCGGGTTCGTCATTGGAATCAACCAATCGCGTTGGCTTAGCGATTCAAACCGCCCTTAAGGATGACCCCCGGTTTGAATCAGTACAACTGCGATCGGGGCGTGCTCCGGGCGATCCGGATGCGGCATCGGTGAACTTGGCACACTTGGACGTGGAACTGAGTGAAGCAGCGATGCAAAACCGTCCTGCGGCAATCCAAGCTTTGCGCGAAGTATTGGGTCAGTTTCCGGGAGTTGCCGGCAATGTCGGTGGATTTATCAGTCACCGGATGGATGAAGTGTTGTCGGGGGTGAGAAGTGCGATCGCCATTAAAGTATTCGGCAACGATTTACAAGAACTACGGCGCATTGGAGAACAAATCGAAACGACAATGAAAGGCGTGAAGGGATTGGTAGACCTTCAGCTTGAGCCCCAAATACCGATCCGTCAAGTACAAATTCAATTTAACCGAGATGCAGCCGCCCGCTATGGATTGACGATCGCCCAATTGTCCGATTTCACGGAAACAGCCCTGAATGGTCGCGTGGTGGGTCAGGTGCCGGATGGTCAACAGTTGGTCGATGTGTTGGTTTGGGTCAACGAATCAGCCCGTCGCAATCTCAACACGATTCGCAACCTCCAAGTTAATACCCCAACAGGTCAAATCATCCCGCTTTCGCAAGTGGCAAAGGTTGACTTTGGCAATGGCCCGAACACGATTAACCGGGAAAATGTCTCACGTTTAATTGTAGTGTCAGCCAACGTACAGGGACGCGATGTTGCTTCGGTCGTCGGTGACATTCGCTCCAAGGTTAAGCAATCAGTGCAACTGCCCCAGGGCTACTATATTCAGTACGGCGGACAGTATGAGTCGGAACAACGGGCTGCTCAAAACTTCCTAATTTTCGGAATATTAGCAGTGCTAGCGATCGCCGTATTGATGTACTTCACGGTGAAATCCGTTCCTGCCATGCTGATGGTTATGATCAACTTACCATTAGCCCTGGTTGGCGGTGTTATCTCAGTCCTGCTGACGGGCGGCGTTATCTCAGTTCCGTCAATGGTGGGCTTTGTTACCCTGTTTGGCGTAGCGACGCGAAATGGATTGCTGCTTGTAGACAACTACAACACCAAACTGGCGCAAGGAATGCCGCTTCCCAAGGTCATTGTGGAAGGTTCGACGGAACGGTTGCTGGCAATTTTGATGACAGCACTCACCTCGGCATTAGGGATGATTCCCCTGGTTTTAAGCGGTGGGGCTGGTAAGGAATTGTTGCAGCCGCTAGCGATCGTCGTCCTCGGCGGACTCTTTACCTCAACTGCTCTCACCCTACTGGTTCTACCTGCATTGTATGCTCGATTTGGCAAGTTTCTAATGCCTAAACGGGTGATGAAAGTGCCCGATCTGAGAAACTACAACGTGGAGCAGCCACCAACGAAAGGGGATGAGGTAGCGATCGAATGAGAATTCTGCTGGCGGAAGACGAACCCGATTTGGGTGCCATCGTGCAACGCACCTTGAGCCGAGAAAAGTACCTAGTGGATTGGGTGCAAGATGGCACAACTGCTTGGAACTATCTGGAAGACCAATGGATCGAGTACACGGTTGCCATTTTTGACTGGTTGCTGCCGGAAATCTCTGGCGTCGAACTATGCCAACGCTTGCGCCAGCAGAATAATCCATTACCCGTTTTGATGTTGACGGCAAAAGATCGAACAGAGGATATGGTGGCAGGGCTAGATGCGGGTGCTGATGACTATCTGATGAAACCGTTTATTAAAGCAGAATTGTTAGCTCGGTTGCGGGCACTCCAGCGACGAGGACGGAGTTTGTCTCCAGAACAGTCGCCCTATTTCAATCCTGCCCAACTAGAGGTGGGGCGATTGCGGCTTGACTATACTAAATCCATCATCTTTACTACCGATGACGAAGGACAGCTAACGGTGATTCCTCTGACGGCTAATGAGTTTCGGTTACTGGAATATTTCATGCAGCATCCGAACCAAATCCTCACGCGCGATCGACTTTTGACTCGTTTGTGGGATGTTGATACTGACCCGATGAGCAATGTAGTTGCTGCTAGAATTCGTCTGTTGCGCCGCAAGCTGGCAGATTATGGCTGCGACGGGATGATTGAAACGGTTCATGGATTCGGGTATCGCTTGAGCAAGTAATATGCACTCCAACAAGCTATTTAACCGCACGCGCTGGCAACTTGCGGGTTGGTATGCGATCGTCCTGGGGTTGTTGTTAGGTATATGCGGTGTTGCAGTCTATCAGGTTGTGTTTCACACGCAGCGATACATTCTCCAGCAAAAACTACAGTCCTTAGCCGGAACGCTGCATGACACTATCGAACCACAATTACAACAACCGGGACAGCTTTCATCCAGCTTGAAAACTATTTTGCCCGGTTTGTGTCTGTGGAATGAAAACTGTTACTCTTCAGGCAATGACGGGGCGCGACATACTGCTAGGGTGTTTCAGCAGGAGGGATATTATCTCCGCTTTTTAGACCAATCTGGGGAAATATTAGCAAAGGTTGGAGAGCAGCCGGATGTATTAGAAAACTTTGCACCAAAAGAGTTTTGGCAAATTCTGCATCTTTCTAATGGCGATCGCTTTTATCAAATTTCTCTATTACTCAGAACAAACAGCGGTTTGCCTTGGGGTTATATGCAAATTGGACGATCGCTCAAAGAATGGGATGCCTATCTTAACACCTTGCGATTGTTGCTCTTTTTAGGCTTACCCTTGGTCATGCTGCTAGTGGGAGGAGCGAGTTGGTGGTTATCTGGATTAGCGATGCGACCAATTTATCAGTCCTATCGCCAGATGCAACAATTCACCTCCGATGCCGCTCATGAATTGCGAACGCCTCTGGCTGTCATTCAGGCTACTGTTGAGGATACTCGTCTGGCTGAAGATTTACCGGAGGTTAGTCAAAACCTCGATATTATCGAACGACAAAACATCCGCCTTTCTAGGTTAGTGAAAGATTTATTGTTTATTTGTAGACTTGAGCAACAACAGATTCCGACTCAATTGCAGCATTGCTGTTTCAACTATCTGATCGGCGATTTAGTAGAAGAACTTGCAGGTTTAGCAATGGTGGCTTCGGTGGAATTGAAGTTAGAAATTCGTGCTTCGCGAGCCGTTGTAATTCTTGGGGATGAAGCCCAACTTTACGGGATGGTGACGAACTTAATTACCAACGCTATTAACTACACTCCCCCAGGAGGGCTAATCCTTGCCATCCTCGATTGCACCGACAAGGAAGCCATAATTCAAGTTCAAGATACAGGTGTTGGTATCAACCCAGCCGAGCAAACGCGAATTTTCGATCGTTTCTACCGAGTGCAGAGCGATCGCTCTAGAGCTACAGGTGGGGCAGGATTAGGGCTATCGATTGCGGCTGCGATCGCAGTGGCTCATCAAGGCAGCATTCAAGTCCAGAGTGAGTTAGGAAAAGGCAGTACATTTACAATCCGTCTACCACTCAAATGAGAACAATCTTACTGCGATCGCGTCAAGATTGCCTTTGCAAGGGGAACCGCAGAATATCAATCTGTGGGTTAACTCGATCGTAAGTGCGATCGACCAGACCAAAATTAACGGAGTATTGGTTATTTGGGAAAATAACCGCAGGGAAAAGTAAAGATAAAATTTTGGAGAAGCAAGAAGAGTGTATTGTTGGTGACTCCACCCCGAAGCCATATATTAATTAGCTTGGTATTTTCGGACATAAATAACCTAACTATTCCTAGTTACCAAGCTACAGCCGGGACTTGATGCGCGACTGATTCCCTGCAATATTGTGTGATTAGTGCTTGGGCATTTTCCCGGTTTTGTCCTGTGTATAAATTGTAAACTACTTCCTCCTCTTGAGAAGAGAGATATAACAAACCCCAGTCTTTTACCCGCGAGTAAATTAAGGGAACTTTGGCAAACTCAAGTAAAGTAGCTTTTTTGCGATCGCGCTCTTTCGCTTCTGGGCTATCGTGGTATTGAGACTGAAACTCTACTACTAGGCAAGGATTGTAGTTCAAGTCTGTGATTAGAGCATCCACAGCACTGCTAAATAAAAACTTTTTTAGTTCCCAGTCAAGGTTGCTAACTTGTTCGCACATTTGGGATAAGCTCACCTGTGTATGAATTTTATAGTTGTTGCCTACACAGGTGTGAAGGAACTCAAGCATTCTTGCTTCGTAAGGGTTGACAAGTTTTTTAGCTTTTACAGACATTATTGTACCTCCATGAGAATTTTTGCAAAGTAACTAAGGAACTCTTCTAGAACTTCACTTGAATTGATAGATACTTGCCATGCGTAGGGAAACAGTTTATCGGGATTAATTATTAGATAAGATTGGGGGTCATTGCTCAAAGTATCTGCTTGAAATTCATCCAGTATCTCGCTGGGAAAAACTTCTACCCAATTTGTATATGAGTTTTCGTAATCTTTATAAGAATTTAGGTAAACATCTCCTTTGATTTCCCTCTTGACCCCTATTTCAAATTCCTCAAAAAGATGCCAATATTCTCCTTTTATGGAATTCAAAAACTGCTCTCTTTTACTAGGTAATATCCAATAACTTGCTTTTAGATTTTCACCTCTAACCACTTGTTCTTGGATGACTACATGAGACTTCATGTTGAGGAGATATGGTTCTAATCTGTCTTGGGGAATGGAAATACATAAACCCTCTTTCCGCTGAGCTAAAACAAGTTGATAGCGCTTATCTCCTTTCCTCGGGTTTTTAAGTCTGTACCCTATATATTGAGATGTGCGCTTTTCGTCAAACTTGTCATAGAAGCCCAGTTGCTTGAGTAAATTTGCAGCTAAAGACATCAAATCTTCGCCACCTTCAATCACTTGAATATTGGTTGAAATCAGGCGGGGTACGCCTTTTTCTACCTCAAAACGCTGGATGACATCATAGATAGTTTTGGACATTGGGTGATTTCTCATAACCTTAGCTAAAGTTCCTAGATATAGCTTAAGCTTGTCATCCTGAAATGTCAAGTACCTTTGATAATTTTTTTAGATATTAGGTCAAGAGGAATTTTTTGAGTATTTATACGCAACAAGGACAATGAAGCCCGATCGCCCCCCTCGCCCCCCTCTTGTCGCACTCGCATCTTGCCTATGTCCAAAAACCCTGGTTTAATCAGCTTTCTTCCCATCCTGCCAAACTTCCCGCTAAATTAAAGAAGTAAAAAAATCATTCACATCCTACCCAGGAGATGCCATGCCTCGCGTCAGAGCACCAGAATTCCCCGGAAACTACCCCTGGCTAAATACCGAGAAACCTTTATCCATTGAATCTCTCAAAGGGCGCGTCGTCCTCCTCGACTTCTGGACGTACTGCTGCATCAACTGCTTGCACGTCCTGCCCGACTTAAAATACCTCGAACAAAAATATAAAGATTCCCTCACGGTTATCGGCGTTCACTCGGCTAAATTTGAAAACGAAAAAGAAGTAGAAAACATCCGCCAAGCTATCCTCCGCTACGATATCGAACATCCTGTAATCGTTGACAGCGGCATGAAAGTTTGGCAAAGCTACGCGGTTCGCGCTTGGCCGACTTTAATGGTGATCGATCCTGAAAGTTATGTCGTCGGCTTTGTTTCGGGCGAAGGCAATAGAGAAGCACTTGACGAGTTAGTTGGCAAGTTAATTGCTGAATACAAAGACAAAAATGCACTTAACTTTAAACAACTGCGTTTTACCTTAGAAAAACAGCGCAAACCTGTATCAACACCGCTGGCTTTTCCCGGTAAAGTGCTGGCATTTGCGATCGCTGCAACGGAGGCAAAACATCTTCACCAACAGGTTGCGCTTTTGGGCGAAATGAGTCAGGAAAATGAATCTGTAGATGAAACTGTATTGCCAGGGCCTGCTAATTCAGTTATACAAAACTTAGTCGGTTCTTGCTTATTTATTGCCGATTCCGGTCACAATAGGATTGTTGTCAGCACCCTCGAAGGTGAGGTGCTGCACGTCATCGGTAGTGGCAAACCGGGTTTAGCTGATGGGGACTTTGAAGAGGCTGAGTTTTATGCACCTCAAGGTATGGCTTTTGATGCAGAAAGTCAAATTCTATATGTTGCTGATACGGAAAATCATGCTCTCAGAAAGATTGATTTTACGACTCAACGGGTGGAAACTGTTGCTGGTACGGGCGAACAAAGTCACGAAATTTCACCCCGCAGCGGCAAGGGTTTAGAAACGCAATTGAATTCGCCTTGGGATTTAGAAAGAGTTGGAAATAGACTTTTTATTGCAATGGCGGGTTCCCACCAAATTTGGGAAATGCAGTTAGACACTGGCACGATCGGCACTTATGCAGGTATTGGCCGAGAATCCTGTGTTGACGGGAATCTTGCAGAATCTGCTTTTTCTCAGCCCAGTGGCCTGTCTACGGATCGATCGGAGTTGTTTGTTGCCGACAGCGAAATTAGTTCGATTCGTGCTGTGGGTATAGATGAAGACCCGAAGGTGCGGACTGTTTGCGGTAGCGGTGAATTGTTTGGTTTTGGGGATAAAGATGGTCGCGCTGATGAGGTCAGGTTACAGCACTGTTTGGGTGTTGAATACGCTCAAAATTACCTCTGGGTGGCTGATACTTACAATCACAAAATTAAGCGGATCGACCACCGGGGCGGTACGTGCAGAACAATGATTGGAGATGGTACAGCAGGTTTGGTTGATGCTAAAGGTCTCAAGGCTCGATTTTTTGAACCTTCAGGGTTGAGTGCGATCGGGCCTCATTTGTTTGTTGCTGATACGAACAATCATGTAATTCGGAGAGTTGAGTTGGATACGCTGGAAGTCACAACTTTGGATTTCCCCAGTTTGTGCGCCCCGGATGTTTGTCTTCCTGATTAAGTCGATCGACCTTTTTCCTATTAGCCAGGGTTTTCAATTCTCCTGATTGCCCGATTGATTGTGGTAAAGTAGGGTGCTCTTCGGCGCACCTTACCACAATTTTCAAGCCAAGTAAGTTAACCTAATTATTCGCGGTGAGTGCAGTGCCTCACCCGCAATTCACTCCTGGATGGAGAACCTATATATTTAGGGTGTACGGCCAAAGAACACCTAACCGATATAAGGAATGAAAATTAAATAACTTCCACTCTTGAAAGTGGGATGGGCGTCCCGCCCGTCCTTTTTGGACGGGCGGGACGCCCATCCCACAATAACAATTAAAATTGTAAGTTATTTAATTCGCGCTCCTAAGTAGAAAGCCAAACCACTTTTTGGGTGCAGGAATGAATGAATAAATGTTGTGAATTCTATCGCTACTAAAACCGCGATCGCCCCTATTAAATAATGGCAAATATCCTCGCCCCAATCTAAAATTCCGCATAGCTCAGCAGCCGCACTATTTTTTCATTATCGTTCAATTCGCCGACAATTCGTCGCACGGGTTTCGGCCAGATTTTAATCAAAGTAGGAGTTGCTGAAATCTGATCTGCCTCAGCTTGGTCTGGATGTTTCAAAACATCAATTACTTTTAAAGTGTAGGGACGATCGAGGCATTTCTCTAAGAACTGGTGTAAAGTTTCGAGGGTGCGTTCGGTGCTGGGGTTGCTGCCGGAAACAAACAGACGCAAAACGTACCCTTGAGTTTGTGGCGGTGGGGTGAGTGCTGTTGGTTTGGGAAGCCGAGTCTGCTGCGATGGCGGAAAGCCCAAGGGAGTTACTATCGAACTGTTCCAGTCCGATCGAGCTTCGGAGCTGGCATACTGTACAACTAAGTCGTGATTTTCCCAAAGTTCGGGGAATTGTTCGTGATAAGTAGCGATTGCCATCGGTTCGCACATTTCTTCGCTGCGGGGATGCCACACTAAGTCGCCAGTCCCAAAAATGGCGTTCAGCAGCGTTTGATGTCGCAGCACGGGGGGGTAAGCCTCCGCAGCAACCCGCACCTGCCTATCGCCTGGATCGAGCCAGGAGTCAACGGTTGCCGTGTAGCAAGGTATCAGAAAATGCGGCGGTTCCGACAAACCGAGGATCTCCTGTAGAGCTACGCACAACTGCAAATGCCAGCGAGTTTGCTTGTGGGGGTCTATGCAATAGATTAAGTCTCCCCCTGGCGTAAACAGCGCAATGCCTTTGAAAAATTCTGGCAAAATCGGGCGATCGACTTTCAATTCAGTACACCAATAAAAGTTAACAGTTAACAGTTAACTTTTAACTGCTAACTGTTAACACTCGACCTTTAGACTCGACCTCGGAGCATCTGAGCCATTTCGTTCGGGAACGGCGAGTTCTCTACACAAAGTTCTTCAGTAATCCGACCTTCTTGATAAAGGCCGTAGAGCGACTTATTCATCGTCGTCATGCCTTCATAAGTATCTTTGATCATGATTTGATTAATTTCCTCATTCTGGCCCTTCAGAATGTATTCCTTAACCACGTCGGTATTGATCATAACGTCGTGGAAAGCAGCCCGCTTTCCGTCTGTGGTTTTGCACAGCAGTTGAGCAATAATCGCCACTAGGGATTCGGAAATTGAAACCCGTATGGCATCCTGTTCTTCCGCCCCGAACATATCAAGAATCCGGTTCAGGGTCTTAACCGCACTGTTGGTGTGCAGGGTTCCTGCAACTAAGTGACCGGTTTGAGAGGCTTTGAGGGCGATTTCCACCGTCTCTCTGTCCCGAATTTCTCCTACTAGCAGCATATCCGGGTCTTGTCGCAGAGCGCCTTTGAGAGCGCTCATAAACTTGAGGGTGTGCCTGCCGACTTCCCGGTGCTTAATCAAGGATTTTTTGCTTTCGTGTACGAATTCTACCGGGTCTTCGATCGTGATGATATTGTAGGCTTTATTCTTATTGATGTAGTCGATCATCGCGGCCAACGTGGTAGACTTACCCGAACCTGTCGGGCCTGTCACCAAAATCAGCCCTTTGTGGTAGCCACATATTTTCCTAAATACCTCCGGCAGTTTCAATTCCTCCATTGTCAAGATTTTGGCAGGAATTAACCGCAGCACCATTGCCGGGCCGGCCAAGGAGTCCATGCAACTGATCCGAATCCGGACGAACCCGAAGTCGAAAGCGCCGTCAAAGTCTAGGGTTTTTTGGAAAATTTCAATTTCTTCATCGCTCATGCACTCCCGCAACCAGCCAAAAAACGTATCTAAATCCGTCGGTGGATAGCCGATGTCGGCAATCTCGCCCCGCTTGCGGAAGCGGGGAACTTCGTTTACTCCGAGGTGAAGGTCGGATACTCCTTCTTCTTTGGCTCGCATGACTAGCTCTTTCAAAGTCGGAGCTCCGCCGCTGCTAGATATCGGGCTTTTAGGTGTGGCGAAGGATTGCGGCGCTGGTGCGGGTGGCGCTGCTGGTGCTGGTGCGGGCGGCGGTGCTGGTGGCATTCCTGCTGCTCTGGGGGGCATCCCGGGAGCTGGAGGGCGGGGCATTCCGGGCGGTGGGGGGGCTCCGGGTACGGGCGGGCGAGGAGCTGGCGGATGCTGTTGTGTCATATGCGCTACCTTAAGTTGGTGAGAAGGCTGACTCGAACAGATGATTTGTGGGAGTTGAACAATGCCGATCGCCATTGTGCGTCTCTTGCACAAAAGCTTAACTGTTGTTCTCAGTCTATCCTAAGAGGGGGTCGTAGTGCTGCACTAATAAGGAAATATTCTGCCAATTGGAGGATGCGATCGCTCTCGATACGCCCGAATATGGATTCTCCACATTTTTGGATAATTTTTTTTAATGAAAAAAGTTTTCCGCAGCAAAGCAGTATAAATTGATACTTTACAAAATATTAAGGAGTTAAAGGGATGAATTCTGTCGATCGGGCTTTTACTCCAGCTCTGGAGTTGGCGGAGTCGATCCGCACCCTGGAAGTGTCGCCTTTAGAAATTGTAAATCTGTACTTGGAACGCATTGAGCGATTAAACCCTGAGCTGGGCAGTTATTTTACAGTAACGGCCGAGCGGGCGATCGCCCTAGCTAAATCTCAAACCGAACAACTAGCTGGGTTAAACAAGCCACAGGAATTGCCACCTTTTTTCGGAGTGCCCATTGCGATTAAAGACTTGACACCAGTTACCGGCGTTCCGTGTACTTACGGCACTCAGGCTTTGCTGGGTAACATCTCTGCCTACGACGAGTCAGTAGTATGGCGGATCAAAGCAGCAGGATTTAACATTCTGGGAAAAACAGCCACCTCTCAAATTGGCTCATTACCTTACACCGAACCCCCAGGTTTCCTGCGGGCGCGCAATCCCTGGAATTTAGAGTATACGCCCGGAGGTTCCAGCGGAGGCTCAGCGGCCGCTGTAGCAGCGGGTTTGTGTGCGATCGCCCAAGGTTCAGACGGCGGCGGTTCGATTCGAGGCCCAGCTTCCTGCTGCGGTTTAGTGGGCATTAAACCGTCGCGGGGGCGAGTTTCCTGGGCACCTGTCGGAGATTACCTCAGCGGCATTTCGGCCAACGGGCCACTGGCGCGCACTGTAGCTGACGCCGCCGCACTTTTGGACGTGATGTCAGGCTACACAACAGGCGATCCGTACTGGCTACCCGATTCAAATCCGACGTTTTTAGAGGCTTCCACTCAAGAGTTAGGCAAGCTACGAATTGCTTTTTCTACCAGTATTTCCCCTGTGGGCGAGGCTTCGGCTATCTGTCAGCAAGCGGTACTCGAAACCGTTAAGTTACTGACTGATTTGGGTCACGATGTCGAACCGGGATGCCCTGATTTTACGGGTTTAATCGAACCGTTTATCGCAATTTGGCAGTCTGGGGCGGCGGCAAGCGGCATTCCAGGCCCTGCTTTGGAACCGATGAATCGCTGGCTGTTAGAAAGAACTATTTCGGCTGGGGAATATTTACGGGCGGTGAATCAAATGCAGGTTATTTCACGGCGGATTGTGGGATTCTTTGAAAAATTTGATGTGTTAGTTTTGCCGACTTATATGCACTCGCCAATCCGGGTTGGGGAGTGGGCGGATTTGAGTTTTGAAGAAACTTTGCAGCGCATTATTAATTGGGTAGCTCCTTGTCCGCCGTTTAATGCTAGCGGTTTGCCTGCGATCGCACTTCCTGCCCTTTTAGATAACAACGGTTTGCCCGTGGGAATTCAAATTATCGGGCGGCCGGCGGCGGAAGCAACTTTAATTGCTTTAGCGGCGCAGATGGAAGCGGCGAAACCTTTCCCGGTTTTAGATTTTAAATAGGGAATAGCAAGGGATAAAAGCACGTTTCCCTGTTTTAGGGGTATGCCAAATCAGGATTTGTGTGCGGGGAACTAGAAATCGGGTTTTTCGCATAAATTTTTATTGACTGTTGACTGTTTGACATTTGAACAATATTGATGCAACGGCAAACGATAGGATTGAGAAAGGGGACAAATTTCAGGTTTAATTTGGGTAATAAAAAAATATAAAACACTTCTTAATGTACTTGACTTGTTTGGAAAAGAGGGTATAATTCTTTCAAATTAATTCCCGATGGCGGGTGTATCTAAAAAAATAGCTTATGTTTAACACAGCAGGACGGTTTCCAGAAAATCCGATTCCGGGAAATGTTGCGGGTGTTTCAGCGGAAATACTAGACTTATTCAGTAAGTTCGATCGCTTAAATCGGATCAGCCAAAGTGCCGTCGGCGATACCAATATTTTATTTGATACCAGCTACGATTTGACTCAAAAACCAGATTGGGCGGCGGCTGCGACTGGTAGTGCGATCCTCTACGAGGGCTTCGCTAACGGTCTTTTTGAGACATTAACCGACTTCGGTCTCCAATCGTCAGGAAGCGACAATATTAAAGTTGATAGTAGTCTAAAATCCCAGACCGCTACCTCCACTCAAGGTGAGATAGACGAACTGACAGGGATGGCTTTACCTGTTGGTGAACTCTCCCTATCCCAAACTTCTTCCCTATTTCCTGATGAAAACTGGGCTTTCAATTTTAAAGATTACACCATCGAACACCAAGGTTTAAACACCCTCAACCTCAAAGTTGGTTACGGGTTAAAACCGGGAATTACCCCGAACGAATATCCAGATTTTGTTCCCATTTACCAAAGTATTGATAATTTCCTAGTCAACTACCCGAACGAAACTGATTTTTGGGAAATTCTAAACAAAAATTTGACAGAAAAGGTGCTTACTGAAAATCCGGTACTGACAGATGTTACGATTCAACTGGAAGTTTTGCCAACGGAGATATTGCCCTACGATCGCGCCAGTACAGTTTTCCGCAGTCAATCGGGCAAAATCACAGAAGATTGGAATTTTTCAGTCAAAGACTACGCAATAAATCACCAAGGATTGAACAAGCTCAATCTCGATATAGATTACCAGTACAAGCCGGGAATCGCTCCCAATGAATATCCCGATTTCGTGCCAATCTACAAGAGCATTGATAACTTTTTAACCACATATCCGAACGAAACTGATTTTTGGGAAATTGTCAATAAAAACTTGACTCAAAATATCCTCAACGAAAATCCTGCATTGGCGGCAATCAAGATAGATTTCAACGTTCTGCCAAGCCAAACCTTGCCCTACAACCGCACCAGCAAAGTTACTCGCACTCAACCCAGCAATCCTCAAGGAACTTTCCTAGTTGGCAATAGCCGGGGAAATAATGTACTTCGGTTTGACGGCAATACCGGCAATTTTCTAGGCGAATTTATTCCACCGGGAAGCGGCGGTTTGTCCAATCCAGATACGATCGTTTTTGGGCCAGATGGCAATGGCGATGATAAGTCGGACATTTACGTTACTAGCGGCGACAAGCCCGGAAATTCGGGAGAACCGACAGCATCTGCGGTATTGCGGTATGACGGAATTACTGGCGCATTTATTGACAAGTTTGTCGGCGATAATCCGAACACGGCGGTCGATGAAACTGGCGGATTGTTTCGCCCTTACGGTTTAGCTTTTGGCCCTGACGGTAATTTTTATGTCAGCAGTTTTTTGAGTGACCAAATTCTGCGATATAACGGCCAAACAGGACAGTTTATTGATGTATTTGCTTCGGGAAATCAGCAAGCGGGAGGATTGAATGGCCCGAACGGTTTACTGTTTGCTCCTGACGGCAATTTGTATGTGACAACGCAGGGGAGTGTTGCTCGCAATGGTAAAGCAGATTATAGCGCAGGTTTCCCCAGTCAGGTGCTGCGTTACAACCCCCAAACCCGGCAGTCAAGTATCTTTGCTTCGCCCGATCCTTCGCCTCGGAGTCAGGGATTTACAAGTCTTTTGGGACTGGCAATCGGGCCCGCTGACGGCGACCTTTATGTCAGCGATTTTGCTAACGATATCAGGCGCTACAATTTAAGAAGTGGGGAATTGGTCAAGGTTTTATCTACCAATTATACTGATACTTCCCCCAGTAGCAATTATGTAGGTAGTTTGGCCTTTTCGCCGATCGGCAATTTGTTTGCAGTTGGCTTTGACAACCGCGCTAATGCTAACGGTGCCGGCGCTGTTTTGCGGTATAATGGCAAGACTGACGAACCGCTGCCAATATCGGGGAATCCTGGATCGAGTAACAGTTCTATTTTTGTCCCTCCCGACAGCAAGCTACAGCGTCCAATAGGAATTTCTTTCTTTCCGTCCGATGCTCAACTGACGCAGAAATGGAATTTTACATTGGCAAATTACCCAATTAATCATCAAGGGTTAAACAACCTGAATATTGATGTAAATTATCAGTACAAAGACGGGATTCAAAATTCTGAGTATCCTGATTTTGTGCCGATTTACAAGAGCATTGACAATCTTTTAGTTAACTACCCGAACGAAACTGATTTTTGGGAAATTGTTAACAAAAATCTGACCGAAAAAGTGCTTGCTGACAATCCGGCACTTTCGTCGGTGACGGTTAATTTGGATGTTTTACCGACGAACCGATTGCCTTACGAACGCAGCAGTACCGTTACTCGCACTCAAGATGGTAAATTAGGTGAAGCATGGGATTTCAAGATTCCTAATTACTCGATCGATCACCAGGGTTTGAATAACCTCAATATGGATGTCAAATATCAGTACAAACCAGGAATTACGCAGGATGAGTATCCAGACTTTGTGCCGATTTACAAAAGCATCGATAGTTTCTTGACTAATTATCCCAATGAAACAGATTTCTGGGAAATTCTTAATAAGAGTTTGACGCAAAAGCTGCTAGCCGAAAATCCGGCTTTGGATTCGTTGCAAATTAATCTGGAGGTTTTGCCGACAAACAGATTGCCTTACGAGCGAGCTAGTATTGTGTCGCTCGCTTAGCCTATCATTGAAAATTAGATGGACAAATCTTGACAATAAATACATACTTAGCTACCGTAAGGGTACGGTTAAGTATGTTGCGTAGAAACCCGGTTTTTTCGCGTCCAAGACTAACCCATTTAAACCGTCTGTTGTGGTGAAAAACCCGGTTTTTTAAAGAAACCGGGTTTCTGAATTAGACCGAGTTTGCCAAGCTCCATCTGGGGAATATATGCCTGTCTCCCCTGCATTTGATACCTAAATAGTGGTGGACGCAAATAGGCACAAAAACCCGGTTTTGGCGTTAACGTCGATCGCTCACAACCTGTTATTTTGACTCTTAATACCAATTTTTTATGAGGTTGCATAGAATCCGATCACCCTGGCGCCCCCCGCGGGAGGGGGGGACAAGATTCTTCTCAAAGTCAACCCCTACTCCCCAACAATCAGGGGGATTTAGGGGATCGAGATATGTGCAACTTCACATTAAATTGGTATAACCGGGTTTTTGTGCCTCCGGGACTGAAAAAGATAGTTTTTTTATCGGAGTTCGTGATGCACCCCATTTCTAGTCATCAAACCCATATTTTACCAAAAAACCGGGTTTCTCCCGCCCAGTCCTACTTATTAAGAATTACGCTGTAATTTATTGATAATACCTCTTTAGATTGATAGATATTTTGATTATTTCCTTTTAAATATGGTAGCAGTTCGCTGCCAATATTTAGGGTGAAATTTATGTTAACTTCCGGCCCGATTACCGCTCCCGTTCCCGTTTTTCTAGTTCTTTTAGCAATCATGCTACTCGCGCCGCTGTTATTTGAGCGCTTGCGACTACCGGGAATAGTCGGTTTAATTATTGCTGGCGTAATCGTCGGGCCCAACGGTCTCAATTTGCTGCAACGGGACGCTACTATTGTTTTGTTAGGTACTGTAGGATTGCTGTTTTTGATGTTCCTAGCGGGACTGGAAACTAGCCTCGATGACCTCAAACTCAATGCGGACAAAGCTGTCATATTTGGGTTGGCTACTTTTTCGCTACCGATGATATTGGGGACAGCAGCGATGCTGCTGTTGGGATATAGCTGGCTGGCTGCAATTTTAGTCGCTTCTTGTTTTGCTACGCACACCCTTTTAGCGCTGCCAATTCTCACAAAATTGGGATTGATGCGAACTCAGACTATTACTGCGACTTTGGGCGGGACTTTAATTACGAATGTGTTGGGATTGTTGGTGCTGGCCATTGTTGTCAAAGCTTTCAAAGGAAATCTCACTCTCGATTTTTGGCTGTTTCTAATTCCATCTCTTGCTATCTACACTTTTGGTACTTTGTGGGGAGTTCCCAAAATCGGTCGCTGGTTCTTTAAGAAATTTGGGCACGACGAAAATGCAGAATTTATATTTGTATTGGCAACCCTCTTTCTAGTTTCTTACGCAGCAGAACTAATTGAAATTGAGGCAATTATTGGTGCATTTTTATCGGGAATTGCAATTACTCAAATTATTCCCAAAATGAGTCCCCTGATGAATCGGATTGAGTTTATTGGCAATACGTTGTTTGTGCCGTTTTTTCTGATTTCTGTGGGGATGTTAATTGACCCGCTAATTTTGGTAAAGCAGCCGCAGTCTTTGTTGGTGGCGGCGGTGATGATTTTAGCTGAGGTGGTGAGCAAGTTTTTGGCAGCTTGGATACCGGGGAAATTATTTCGTTTTGAGTTTCCCAGCATTATGGTAATGTTCGGTCTTTCTGTTGCTCAAGCTGCTTCTACTTTGGCGGCGATTACGGTTGCTTTTGAGATTAAATTGGTCGATCGCGTAACGGTGAACGGCATCATTGCCATGATTTTAGTAACTTGTGTCGCTTCTCCTTGGATTGTATCTCGGTGGGGTCAACAAATGCAGCAGCCGGGGTCGAGTTTGCCGGCTGCTACTTCGGGAAAGCATTCTTGGGGAGACCGAGTTTTAGTGCCTGTTGCTAATCCGAATACGGAAGATAATTTGCTGCGTTTGGCTTTGATTTTAGCAAAAACATCTCACGGAACTTTGCTGCCGCTGCATATTTTGTCCGATCGCGGCGAAGCAATTTCGCCCGCAGATAAAATGCAGCAAACTCAACTTTTGACGGCTGCGGAAACTGTGGCCAATGCTGCTGCTTGTGCGGTTGAACCGATCGCGAGGATAGATGATGCGATCGATCGCGGAATTCTGCGGAGTGCAACCGAACGTGAGGCTAGTTTAATAGTTTGTGGTTGGAAGGGATTTTCCACGACTCGCGACAATTTTTTTGGCAGCATAATTGACAATGTGGTAAGGCGATCGCCCGTACCCGTACTGATTGCTCGATTTCCAGATCCTATCCAGAATACAGCCAGAGTTATTTTGGCGATAACTGACAGCGAGTTGACTCGGTTTGGATTTCAGGAAACCGTGGGTATTGCTAAGAGTTTAGCCGAGGAACTTAAGGCGAGTTTGCAAGTGTTGTTGGTGGCGACAAAACGGGAACAAAGCAACCAAAGTGGGGCGGAGGTGGAAATTCTCTCTGAGATACCAGTAAATCGGGTGCGGGGAAATTTTATCAAGCTAGTTTCGCAGAATTTGTTAGAACACGATTTGCTGATTTTAACAACAATTTCTCAGCAACAGAATATGTGGGACAAACCAGGAACTCTCAAAGAACCGGAAGCGATCGCCCGGACTCACCAAAACATTTCGATGCTTGTTGTTTATTTTCCTGTATCTTGAGGAATATTTGAACCGCAGATGATGTTATAAATCTGCATTGATCTGCTGTTAAGATTTAATCCTAATCCATCCGATGCAACCGTCCATGAGATAACTAACTCCCGAAGTTTGTACTTTTCGGGCTGCACGTTAATATCAAATCCGTGGGTACCGACACTATTTATCTCTCTCTTCTCTTCCTCTGCGCCCTCTGCGCCCTCTGCGGTTTAATCATTCAAAAACAACCCGCCTAAAGCCCGGACGATCGCACTTTTCCAAACTAATTTCGATCGCACTCCGATGCAGGCAATTTCTCGGCATCTAGGACAATTTCTCGCTATCTGGGAGAATTTTGAGAATATGGTGATATACCCCCTCTAGTTCAATAAGGTAAAAATGAGCATCAGACCAAATTTCAGATGGTTTTCTTCAGTGGCGAGTGTTTTGGGTTCGATTTCGATCGGCACTTTCAGCGATGCGACATCCTCTGTAAAAGCGGCAGAAACGGTTGTTATCCGCAAAGGTATTTTAGAATCGTCAATATCGGTTGCGGATTTGCGCGAACTCGCAGAAACAGGAAAAGTCCCGGCAAAACTGCAAGCTTATGCCAATCTCTTGTCTGACGAACAGCGGAGTAAAATTTTTCGGGCGCTGCAAGCGAAAATTCCCCTTAATGTAGTCGGCCTGAGCAACTTGCTAAATACGGGGATCGGCACTGGCATCCTGACGGATTTGACTACTGTCATACCCAGGCGCGACGGTGGGGGTGTGGAAGCGCTGCGAGCCGCTCTGGTGCAGGGAGCAAAGGCGCCGGAAGGCTTATCGATATTGAGTTTCATTGAATCTTATCCGAGCTCGCGGGTCGTGGTGGATCTCGATCGAGCTTTCGCAGTTTTGGGAAATATGAACGTAAGTTTTTGGCAAACTCAGCGCTTTATGGCGGCGATCGCACCTCAGTTAGCAGCGGTTAAACCCGCGTTTAAGCTGCCTTTCGATCCAACCCAGCCCGGCCCTAATGTCGTGCAGGTACGGGCGCTAGATTTGAACGATAGCGCCCGCAATCGACCTATTCCGGTTGATGTGTATTGGTCGAGAGCTGCGACAGCAGACAAACCGACGATCGTCTTTTCTCACGGCTTGGGTTCCGTCCGCACGGATTTGCGCTACTTAGCCGAGCATTTGGCGTCTCACGGCTATGTGGTAGCAGCTTTAGAACATCCGGGAAGCAACGAGACGAACACCAATGCTGCGATGGCGGGGAAGTGTCCGTTGCTAGCTCCTCAAGAGTTTTTAGACCGTCCCAAAGATATCAGTTTTGTACTCGACGAACTGACAAAATTGAACCAAACTGATGATAACTTGCAGGGGAAAATTGCGATCGACCGATCGGTAATAATTGGTTATTCCTTTGGCGGGGCTACAGCCTTGTCCGTGGCCGGCGCCGAACTGCAATTGAGCGGACTCAAACAAAGGTGTCAGGGGGGTTTGATTGGGTTCAGCTTAGGCGAAGGCATTCAGTGCGCGGCGGCCGGATTGCCCGAAGAACGGTATCAATTGCGGGATGGGAGGATTAAAAGGGCGATCGCCATGAATCCGATCGCATCATTATTATTTGGAGAAACGGGCTTAAGTAAAATTAAGATTCCCACCTTAATAGTAGCATCTTCTGCGGACAAAACAACTCCCGCCTTAGCAGAACAAATTGCCGGCTTTCCGAAAATTCCATCTCCTAAATGGCTAGTTGGTTTTGTAGGAGGAACGCACTTAAGCGTCAAAGATCCGAGTACAACTTTAAACCAAGTTCGCAGACCTAACACAGTAATTAGCGGCGATGAAGTTGTCGGCGACCAAGCTGTTAGCATACGCAATTATATTAAAGCTATAAGTTTAGCCACGGTCGCTCAACTGACAGCAGAAGCTGACAAATATGCAGTTTTTCTTACGCCCGAATACGCGCAATTAGCTTCCACAGCGGCAATCCCGGTGCGGCTCGTAACAGAAATTTCCCCGGAAATTCATACAGTAGTGCAAACTTTTATTCAAGGGAATAAGTAGTGATTAGTGATTAGTGATTAGTCATTAGTCATTAGTCATTAACTAATATGATCTCCGGTCAATTACCCGAAATTAGGTAGGGGCGGGTTCACCAACAATATCTGCCAATAATTGACAATCTCAAAAACCCGCCCCTGCGGGGATATTATGGTCAATCGATCGGACATGATATAATATCAAATCCGGTGACATCGGAATTGATATTACCCACAGTCAGGACACCGGGCCGTGCCGTTTTCCTACAATTAATCGGGCGATGGTTACATCTTTCATCGAAGAAGATTGATGATTTTGGGGTAGGGAAACGGCACGGCCGCGTCCGAGATTGCTGAGGTCTATTTTTCTTCTTAAGCTATTTCTGATATTTTTTGTCCGTGCAAGGGCAAAATATAAGCAACCGCTTTCACAAACTCTACTCCCAAACTGCGATGCCTAAAAAAAATATTATCCCGCTATTGCTGCTGTTTGTAGCCCTGTTTACCCTTTACGGTGACACTTTAACTTTTCTCCCCAAACCTGTAAGAGATACTAGCGTAGCAAGTCGAAAGTTCTTCGTCGGGTTGTGGCCTTCGTGGGTGAAGCCGAAAGATTCAAACAAGCAAAGGGAGAAGGAGATTGAAAACTTGGAAAAAAGTCCTAGTCCCAGTCGATAGTTTTGAGCTACCAGCGAGAAACCCGGTTTCTCTAATAATACCTAGCCATTTTCTTGTAGGTTGGGTTAAGCGAAGCACAGCCAAACAAGACGATTTGAGATTGTAGATTTGAGATTTTTCCTCCAATCTCAAATCGATTAAACTTGAGATTTTAGATTTTCCTCAAAGCAGTAAGGTGTGCAATGCACACCCTACAGATAGAGGTTATGCCTCCAGGACTGTTTTAGATTGGTCTTCCCATCTAAAATCTAAAATCTAAAATTGATTAGGCGTGCTTTTTCAACCAGCTAAACATAGCTCGCAAATCTTTACCAACTTCTTCAATAGGATGTTCTGCTTCCTGACGGCGCATGGAGGTAAAGCCCGGTTTGCCGGCTTGGTTTTCGAGAACGAATTCGCGGGCAAATTGGCCGGATTGAATTTCGCTGAGAATTTTACGCATTTCGGCGCGGGTTTGATCCGTGACGATGCGGGGGCCGCGAGTTAAATCGCCGTATTCTGCGGTATTGGAGATGCTGTCGCGCATTTTGGCGAGGCCTCCTTCTACTATTAAGTCAACGATAAGTTTAACTTCGTGCAAACATTCAAAATAAGCTAATTCCGGTTGGTATCCGGCGTCAACTAAAGTTTCAAATCCAGCTTTAATTAAGGCGCTCAAACCGCCGCACAAAACTACTTGTTCGCCAAAAAGATCCGTTTCTGTTTCTTCGCGGAAAGTGGTTTCCAGGATGCCGGCTCTGGTGCCGCCGATACCTTTAGCATAGGCCATTGCCCGATCGCGCGCTTGACCGGAAGCATCTTGATATACTGCAAACAAACTCGGAACACCTTCCCCTTGTTCGTAAGTCCGTCGCACCAAGTGTCCTGGGCCTTTGGGGGCAACCATTACTACGTCTACATTGGCAGGGGGAACAACTTGGCCGAAGTGAATGTTAAAACCGTGAGCAAATGCTAAAACATTTCCTTCAGAAAGGTTCGGTTCGATTTGTTCTTTGTAAATAGTTTTTTGAACTTCATCAGGCAATAAAATCATGATGAAGTCAGCGGCGGCGGCTGCTTTGTCTACCGGGTGAACTGTTAAACCCGCGTCGGTTGCTTTGGCGGCAGATTTGCTACCGGGATACAAACCGACAACGACATTCATGCCACTGTCTTTGAGGTTAAGCGCGTGGGCGTGTCCTTGGGAACCGTAACCGATGATAGCCACCGTTTTGTTGGCTAAGAGGTCTAGGTTCGCGTCGGTGTCGTAATACATACGGGCCATAGTGCTTGTCTCCTGAGATGCAAATTGGGTGATTGACTGCAAAACTCTCATTTTATCAAGGTAGGGTACTTTTTTTACAGAATTTTTTTTATTAAGATTTGAGCGGGGGAAAATAAAGGGATCTCGCGCTGAATTTAGCGGGGTTGGTGGCGGAGTCTGCGATCGTCAAATATAATTGTCAATAGCGTGCTGTGCATTTGAAAAAACCTCACATCTTGCACGATTCTCAAGAACAGGCTGGACGGCCTGTTCCACAAAGAGTAAATTTTTTTGTGGAACAGGCCGTCCAGCCTGTTCATAAAAAGCTTATTGAGAATGGTGCAGCATATCAGAAAAACAAAACTAACTAACTTTATTCAGATGAAAATAAAAGCAATCCATCATGTGGCGATTATTTGCTCGGATTACGCAGTGTCGAAAAAATTCTATGTAGAAGTATTGGGATGTTCCATTATCAAAGAAACTTTCCGAACCGAGAGGAATTCTTACAAACTAGATTTGCGAGTCGGAAACGGCGACACCATCGAGCTTTTCTCATTTACCCATCCTCCTGAAAGAGTTAACAATCCTGAAGCTTGCGGTTTGAGACATTTAGCTTTTGCAGTGGAGGACATAGAAGCATCCGTTGCTTACTTAAAATCCCAACAAGTAGAAGTAGAAAACATTCGCCTTGACGAGATTACACAAAAACGGTTTACATTTTTCAGAGATCCCGACAACTTACCCTTAGAAATCTATGAAATTTAAGGAGTATCCCAATTTTGTAAAGTCGATCTTAAGTCAATAGGTGGGGTGTGCATTGCCCTAAAAACTGCATGATTCATTCCCAATCTAAAATCTAAAATCTAAAATCTAAAATTGTATAATGGACTCTATCATCAGAAACACAATCACGCTCGGATTGCCGGCTTTAATGCTATTTATAGCTATAGCAGCTACAGGGAAAACAGGTGATGCAGCCGTTTGGTCGGGTTTGGTCAAAGTCGGCGGTTCCTTTGGTATGCTGATCGGTTTAGGTGTGTTGGTATTTGTAGGATTTATTGCCAATTATTTTAGTTATTTTGTGGTAGATAGCTTGCTGGTGAGGTTTTATCAAAAACGGCGAGTGTTGGAACAGCCAGAACAACTGGTAACAGAAATTGATAAATTGCCGATTACCAACGACCTCAAAATTAAGCTGAAATGGGCGGTGATGCACAGCAATCCCAACAAAAACCTTAGCTTGAAGCACATAATTTTAAAATGGTTTATTATCGCAGCAACTGTAAATGCCGTATTGTCAATAGTCGGTTATTTGGGAGAATTCAACATTTTTTTTGAATTGAGTTCTCATTTTAAACTACAATATCTGCTGGTTGGTTTCTCTACTTTTATATTCTTCGCTCTCGTGCGCTCAAAAAAAAAATGGCTGCTGGTGAGCGCATTTTGCATTATCATTAATTTGGCGGAAATTGTTCCTTGGTATTTTCCAGCGCCAGCAGTTGCCGGAGCAAATCCCGGACACAACTTGCGGATTTTGCATTCAAATGTTTTAAGGGCTAATCGGCGATATTCTGAGGTGATATCGCTGGTTAAAGCAGAACAACCTGATATCGCGGTTTTTGTAGAAGTCAACTCATCTTGGGCAAAACAGTTATCAGTTTTAAGCGAGATTTTTCCTTACTCTTCTACCCAGCAAGAATCTGAGAGATTTGGCAGTGCAATATACAGCAAGCTGCCTTTAGAAAATTCTTCGGTTCAAGCCTTTTCAAAGCGAAGAAAGAGCTTGTCGGCGGATGTTAAATTTCAAGGTAAAATCATTTCTCTGATTCTTGCTCATCCGACTGTGCCAGTCAAACAGGAGAGTTTTATCAATCGCAACCAACAGCTAGCAGGCATCGGCGAGTATGCAGCCCAAGTAAAAAATCCGCTGATTGTGGTTGGAGATTTAAATACCACAATGTGGTCGCCATTCTACAAAAATATGGTAAAAACCGCAAACCTGCGAAATGCGCGATCGGGCTTTGGCATTTTACCGACTTGGCCGACTTTTATGCCGCTGGCTTATATTCCGATCGATCACTTTCTAGTCAGCAAAGAAATTGGTGTTTTGAAGATTCGTACTGGCCGCAATGTCGGTTCGGATCATTTGCCGTTAATTACAGATTTGGTCATTTGAAGGAAGTTAAAGCAGTGACTGATTAGAACTCCGATGTTTCATTATTTTTAGGAACGGGCAAGATGCCCGTTCCACAATAAAACTGAATTGTTGTGGAACAGGCCGGAAAGCCTGTTTTTCCCACAATAAAACTGAATTTTTGAAGAACAGGCCGGAAAGCCTGTTCTTCCCACAATAAAACTGAATTTTTGTGGAACAGGCATCTTGCCTGTTATTGATGATTTGATAGTGCCATGAAAGTAATATAAAATCTCAAATCATATAACTTTTGTTCTCTCCAATTGTGCTTCTAAGTTATCGATTAAATTATTTACTAACTGTAACTGGTACTGTTGAAAATTCATATTTAATGGCTCTTTGCTGTCTTGAAAACAGATAACTTTTCCGGCGATTTCCTTGTAGTGTTGCAGCATGGAAAAAGTATCGGTACTGAAGCGAGCGAGATAGTTTTTAGCAGCCTCGCTGCAAATTTCCGTTACTTGATTTAGATAAGCTTCTGACGATTCAGGCGGCTTTTCATACCCTGTTCTTTTATTCAAAATATAGCTAGCACCGCCGACTACTGCGGCTCCCACGGGCCCGCCCAATAGCCAACCTAAGCCTGTGGCGATCGCCACAGGAGTCACTTCGCCCTCGATCGACTTTTGAGCTGGAGGTGGCGGCGGCTCCGGTAAACTGACTTGCGGGGATGGAGGAAAGGAAATCAAAAGTGCGATCGGCTGTTCTTTCTCAAAGAATTCGCAAGCTTTATTTACCCATTCTGCGATGGTTTGCTGCTGATGTAAGACCTCTCGCTCAAATTTTAGCTTCCAGGCGTCAAAACTTCCTTCCTGGAGCGACAGCGCCATTTCCGATTGATACCGCTGCAAAAGTGTGGGTTGGTAAAGCCAAATCTCGAAGTCGGAAACGCTGGCTTGAAAGCCTTTTGATATCAGTTTTTCGGCTTTTTGTTTAATTTCAATTTTGTCTTTGTGCTTCTTTTGAGCTGCGGCTATTTCTGCGGTGACAGTTTCAGCTTTGGCTCGGAGAGAGTGGCAAATTTTAGTAGCTATAGCTTCAATTCTGGGCAACTTAACTGCTAGTTGTTCCTGTTGAGCTGCCACAATACTTTGCAAAGCCGATTCAAAGCTGGCAATTCCTGTAGTTTGGGCGGCCGCCACATCTCCTTTCAGCCTCGCCCTCAAAGCCGGCAAAGCATCGACGCGGTAGATATTGCTGATATTGTTCGGCAAGTTCGAGCGAAAACTTTCGGCAACAAACAACAAGCGATTGTAAACTTGTTTTTGGTCGTCTGGTTCGAGTAGATTGAGAAAATTGGCAACAAAGACGACAGTGTTGATGTTGCGATCGCTCAACCAATCTCTCAAGTTCTCCCGTTCCCCTAAAGTCATCAATTTGCGAGCATCTAAAACCTGCACAACTAAATCAGCCGTTAGCAATTTATCTCTGACTAAATTATCCTGTTCTTCCCGGTCATTGGTTCCCGGCAAATCCAGCAATTCCACACCGGTTTGCAGGAATGGATGGGGACAGTAAACATTCACTGCCGCCACATCATCCCGCATTTGTTTCGCGTCGTCAAGGATGGCGTAGCGTTTCAACACATCAGTCCCCCGTTCGCTAATTTCCCTGCCGTCTTTCAGGGTAATTTTTGCGTGCAATTCCTCGCCGTAGTTGACATAAATGGCAGCACCTGTAGTCGGCACAAGGTCGATCGGCAAAGCACGATTTCCAAGCATTGCATTCAGCAAAGTTGACTTGCCGTAGTTAAACGGGCCAAAGACAGCAATTTGAAAAGTTGGTTTGGCGAGATAGTCGCAGATTGAGGTAGTATCTCGATACAGTTGGGAGTTTTTTTCAAGTTCGAGAATACCGAGTGCTGATTTGAGATTGTCGGTCAGGTATTGATAAATTTCGGGTTGTTGCATTGTTGTTTTATTTCATTTAGCGGATGCTAGGAAAGCTTGATATAGCGATTCAATACTCTGCGACTCGGCAGAAACATCAGCCTCCAATTTTTTCAACCGCTGCGATTCAGCCTGAAAATTAATCTCGCGAGATTCCTTTTGTTCCAGCAAATTATCTAACTCTGATTTCCGAGAAGTAATATCAGCATTCATGCGATCGCCCACTTCCCGCCCGTAAACATCAAAACACTCTTTCACAGCATCGTGAATCGGCTGCCACTGCTCTTGAGCCACCTGCGGCAGATATTTCACTAGCTCTTTTTTCGCCGCTTTCACCAACTGTTTGTGCGCTCCGTCTGCTTGCAAAACCCCAACACCCATCCCCAATAAAGCCAAGTACAGCGGCCCCAAAACAATCCCCGTCAAACTAGCAAGAATCGTACTGACGCTCAACACAGTGATTAAGTTGAGCAGGATATTTTTCCAATCAAAACCCGCTCCTGCCATTGCTACACCTGCCAGATTTCCAGTCGTTAACGAGAACAATCCCATCGCCCATTTTGCCCAACCTGGCGAGTTATCTTCGTTCGAGTTGCTGACTGCTGCTGGTATCTTTTGTCCCGTCAGTTTTTCGGTAATTTTTTCAGTCACTTTCGTGTAAGATGCTCCGTAATTTGCGGCACTTTTCGATAGCTGCGAAAATGCTGAATTCATTTCTTGTTCGGCCGTGAGAGTCCAAGCTGCTAGTTTGTCATTGATGTACTGCTCGAATGCTCGTTTGAGCGATGCTTCAAAAGCTTCTCGCTTGCCTTGGCTGAAGAAATCCAGAAATCTCAGTTCCGGTTGATACCGTAAGAAATCTGTTTCAAAGGTATTTTCTAAGTTAAGAACGTAGGCGCGGAAAGAATCTGCGATCGCCCGTGATTTACTATCTCTAACTTCGATAATTTCTTGTTGAAATTCATCGCGAATCTGAGTCAGCTTTTTAAACTCCGGCTCAACTGAATTAATCTTTTCCTTCAACTCATTGACATCGCGATCGAGTAATGGTAATCTGCGCCCAACAGCTTCGCGGACACGAGCAGAGATTTGACGCGCCAAAGTCCTCGCCGGACGCAATTCCGAAATCGCCCTTTCCTGCGTCAAAAACGTATTCAGTGCCGCCATAAACTCGGGAAAACCAGTTCCAGCCAAATTCGCATCCGGGTTTTTCATCCGCAACCTGAGCGCCTTAATTGAGGTAATTGCAAACACTCGCTCGTCGTAAATGTCGTGGCCTTCTGTTAAACAATATTCAGCCAAATTAGCTTGAAAAACCCGCCGCAGTTTCCCTTCTGCTTCTGCTAATTCTTCAGGATCATCCGGGTCTATCAAACTTTCCCGCACCTGATCCCAAGCATTTATCAGGAAGAAAATGCTCAATCCGCGATTTTTGATGTAATTTTCTAGATAGCGTCTTTCGCCCATTGTGCAAGGCTGAGTTGCCCTGAGCACAAACAAAATAGCGTGGCAGTTGTTGATGTAACCGAGAGATAATTCATTGCGGGCTTCTGTATCGTTAAGTCCGGGACTGTCTACTATTTCTATGCCTTTTTCTAGCAAAGGTAAGGGATATTCTACTACGGCGCAATCGATATCTGGAAATGCTGGTTTCTTTTCTTCTTCTAAGCGTTTTGCCTCAGCGGGGTCAATTGTGTAGTTCTGTTTAAAACTTTTAAAATCTAGCTGTTTTGGGCTTTTGCCGTCATTGAAATAAACGGTGACTTTTTTTTCTGAACCATAGCGCAAAATCGTCAGCAAAGCTGTACAGGGATTTACATCGCTGGGCAGTAAGTTTTCGCCGATTAACGCATTGAGAAAAGTGCTTTTACCGCGTTTCATGTCGCCTAGCACTAGCAGCCGAAAGACTCCTTGGCGCAAGTTTTTACTGGCGACATCAATGTCGGCGTTGTCTGTTTCTAAACCGAGTTTTCCCGATGCTTCTCCTCCTGCTAATTCTGATTGGTTGATGGCTGTGGCGATGTTGCTGAGGCGAGTGGCAATTTCTCGGCGCACGGCGGCTACTCGCTCTAAATCGTTGAGAAAGTTGCTAGTTTCTACTTTAAGGTTCATGGCTGTTTTCTGATAGTTTCCTGCTTGAGCTTTTCAACTTTTGTCTTCTTCAATAAACATTTTGTAAGCGATCCAAGCAATGCCTCCCACTATCAGCGCGGCTGCCAGCCAAGATGCTATGCGAACTGCAACGATAACAGCAATGACAATGCCTGTAAATTGAGCGGCTGCTATAATTTTTCTGCGCCACTGTTTGAGTTTGCCGTTAACTTGGCTGTCTGGTTCTTGGTACTTGCTTGTTAGATGTTCTGGCACGGAGCGGTCGATTTCGGATTCTAGTTCGCGGAGCCGAATTTCTTGTTCTCGCTTCCGCAGTTCTTGTTCTTTGCGCCGGAGTTCTCGGGATTTGTTGTCAGGAGAATTCATAAATTTTAGCCTGTTTTCCGCTGGAAAAATGTGTTATTTATTGTCAATGTTGCGGATCGATAAGTTCTCTACGACTGTAACTCACATTTTCCCGCCTGTCGAGAAATGTTAAGAAAATTTAAAAAGGGCGAGGGACTAATTAAGCCGATCGCCCTACGCCCTAGATTAGCCGCTGCAAATCCTCAATACCCTTCGGGCCCGATAGTAGTGCGATCGCACTCGGCTTCCGACAAATCAACCAAGCGCGATCGAAATAAGTTGCAGCCCGCTAATTGAGCTTGGCTTAACTTTGCTTTCTCCAAGTTAGCTCGGCTCAAATCCGCATATCTCAAATCGGCCTTAGTCAAATCTGCATTGTACAAATCGGCACCTTGCAAATTGGCTTTCTGCAAATTAGCACCTTGCAAATTGGCGTGACGCAAATTTGCTCTTGATAAGTTGGCTCTTGATAAAGTTGCTTCCGACAAGTTAGCTTGATAAAGTTGAATGTCGCCCAATTCAGCATCTTGCAAATCAGTTTTATAAAGATTGGCTTGAGTCAAATTTCCGTAGGGCAAATAAGCTCGCCTCAGAACGCTACCAGAAAGATTTATTTCTGTCAAATCTGCTTGAAACAAGTTATGTTCACTTAAGTCAACGGCGTTAAAGTTTCGCTGGCCATCAGCATACTGAGCAAGCAATTCCTCAGCGCTTAGCTTTTGCATTTTCATTCCTCATGACGACAGCTACTGCAGCCAATCCATAACAGTAATTAATGGTTATTATTCTGCGTATTTATACTTAGGCATATTCTTATGTTAAGCTTGTGTAACAACAGTCGCATTTTTTCTAAGATTTTTTTTATATTTGTAAATTTCTGCCTTGCTCAACCAGTAAGCGGTTAGTAATGTCAAGATCGATCGAGAAACCAAAGCCAATCCTCTACTGAAATATGCCAGAACTTCCTCTCTCCATTGCTCAGCACTACCACGAACGGACAAAATACGACCCTGAAACCATTGCTGCTAAAAGTAAACAGCTAGATTGGACAGAGCAACCTGTGCCTTTCAAAGAATATAAAATTGGAGCGTATTTTGACCTCAAGCCTTATCTAAAAGACCCCTCGGAGGATGCCGATGCCGATCCCGATGCCGCTTGGTGGCATCGGTTATCTAGCTTGTTGCTGTGCAGCTACGGGTTGACGGCGAAAGTGCAGACGGTAGACGACAGCTACCTGTATTTGCGATCCGCACCGTCGGCGGGTGGACTCTACCCAGCAGAGGTTTATTTAATCTCCCGTGGCACTGCCCAGTTGCCGGCCGGACTCTACAATTATCAGTGCAGAACTCATTCACTTGTTCATTTTTGGGACAGTCAAGTTTGGCCGACTTTGCAAGCAGCTTGTTTCCAGTCGCCAGCGCTAGAAAATACCCAATTGGCGATCGCCATTACCACTGTTTTTTTCCGTTCTTCTTGGCGTTACGAAGACCGAGCTTATCGGCGAATTTTTCTAGACACTGGCCATTTATTGAGCAATATCGAGTTAGCTTGCGCCGTCAACGATTACCGACCTCACCTGATTGGAGGATTCGCCGACGAAGCTGTCAATGAATTACTGTACATCGACTCGGAGCAAGAAGGAGCGATTTGTGTACTTGCTTTAGCCGACTTGCTAGATATTGACCAAAACTTGCCTAAATTTAAAACCGCTTTGCCCGGAAATACCACGACAGATTACCCAAAAATTTCCGAAGGTCAACTGTTAAAATACCTCCACAAAGCCACGCATTTAGAATCAGACCCTACCGGATCAGACGGCTGGAAAGTTGATGAAAGTGAAGGGGTACTAGAGGATAAATACAACTTTCCATTTTGTACTAAAGTTTCGACGGTCACTCCTTCGATTCCTTGGGGAGTGAACCTGGAAACTTTAGAAAACACTATGCTCAAAAGGCGTTCGACCCGTGCTTATACAGGTGCTTCTTTGAGCTTGGGCGAACTGCTAGCTATGCTGGATTTTACTTACCAGCCGCAGCACTATATCGACCAAGGATTAGACGGTTATCCAGACTATTTCGATCTAAGTTTGATCGAGACTTTTATTGCTGTTTCGGGAGTGCATGGGTTAGAAGAAGGCTGTTACTATTACGCTCCGAAAGCTCAAGAATTGCGGCAAATTCGGTTTAAAAATTTCCGCAGGGAACTGCATTTTTTGTGTTTGGGGCAAGACTTGGGCAGAGATGCGGGGGCGCTGTTGTTTCATACGGCGGATTTGAACAGGGCTGTAGCAAAATATGGCGATCGAGTTTACCGCTATTTGCACATGGACGCGGGTCATTTGGGCCAGCGGTTGAATTTAGCAGCTATGCAACTGCGTTTGGGTGTCAGCGGTATCGGGGGCTTTTTTGACGATCGTGTCAATGACGTTCTCGGTATTCCTGCGGGTGAGGCTGTGCTTTATATTACAAGTCTCGGAAGACCTCGATCGTGACAATAAGTTAGTTGTTATTTGTCAGTAGTATTGCTTCACTAAGCCCAGGCGCATCTAAATTTTACAGTCAAGTTTGATGAAATTAACATCTTAAACCATTCTCCAGAACAGGCAAGATGCCTGTTCCACAAAGAGTGAAATTCGGTGTTTCACTCTTAGTGAAATTATTGTGGAGTGGGCGTCCCGCCCGCCCTAAAAATACAACAGAACAGGCAAGATGCCTGTTCCACAAAGAGTGAAATTCGGGGTTTCAAAAAGAGTGAAATTATTGTAGGGAGTAGGGGTTGGGCGTCCCGCCCGCCCTAAAAATACAACAGAACAGGCAAGATGCCTGTTCCACAAAGAGTGAAATTCGGGGTTTC